>CAYVXS010000048.1:2285-11538 GCA_964454885.1 uncultured Pirellulales bacterium | reverse complement strand
AACATCAGTCCATCGTACGAAAAGCAGCAAAGCATAAACTAAAATTTCAAATTTGAAATCTCGGATTGTTCCGGTTATGATATCGCTATGCAGAAATTTATTGACAAGATAATGTGCGGTGATTGCATTGAGTTGTTAGGTAAAGTGAGTGAGCCTTTCGCAGATTTGATTTTCGCGGACCCCCCTTTTAATATAGGTTACAAATACGACAAATACTACGACAAGGTCAAAAAGAAAAACTATATCGCCTGGACGAAAGAATGGATGGGTGTATGTAAAAAAGTCCTCAAGCCGCACGGCTCATTTTATATCGCTATAGGCGACGAATACGCCGCCCACGTCAAAATAATCGCCGACGAGCTGGGCCTGTTTATGCGAAACTGGATTATCTGGCACTACACGTTCGGCCAGCAGATGAAAAATAAATTTGCCCGTAGCCATACCCATATTTTTTACTACGTTAAAGATAAGAAAAATTTCACTTTCAACGACATCATAGTTCGCATTCCCTCCGACAGGCAGCTCCTTTATAACGACAAGCGGGCCAATCCGGCCGGAAAAATGCCGGACGACGTCTGGGACGGATTCTCACGCGTCTGCGGGACATTTAAGGAGCGTCTCGGCTGGCACCCGTGCCAGATGCCGGAAAATCTGCTCAAACGAATTATCGCTGCAAGCTCGAATTCCGGCGATTGCGTCCTCGATCCGTTTAGCGGCTCAGGCACAACCGCATCGGCGGCTTATCAACTCGGCAGGCATTATGTCGGCGTTGAAATTTCCGAGCAATATGTCGAGAAATCTAAAAAACGCCTGGCCGAATTGAAAAAGCCCCGTTACGGCAGTCTTCTTCTCGACCAGAGAGAACTAAACGAACTCAAACAACTCTCGGCGGATATGGGAAAACCGCTGAGAGAAATCACTGAAGATAAAAATCTCCTGGAAATTTTTACGAACCAGTTCTCGGTGCGAATGAACGGCCGGAAACAATATAGTTCACACCAAATAGCAACGGCAGTAAAGGATTTAGCCGATTGAACAAAGACGGAAGACAGAAGACAGATAACAGAAGTCAGAAAGGCGAAAGTCCGGGACGCGACAATGCCCTCTGTTTTTCATCCTCTGTCGTCTGTCTTCTTCTGTTTGTCGCCAGTGCTGCGATTCTGACGGTTATCCAGGCACCTTTAAACTTGTCACTGTTAGCATGGGTAGCTTATGTGCCGTTTATCATCGCCTGCTCTCCGAAAGCCGGAACCCGGCACTTAATCTATGTCACCTTCATCATCTCACTTTTTTACTGGATGGGAAACCTGTACTGGATAGCCCCCATTACGATAATCGGCTGGATTGCAATGTGCCTGTACCTTGCCGTTCTCTGGCCGGTGCTCGCAATGTGCTTGCGTTACTGCCGGAAGAAAAAAGTGCCGCTGTTTCTCGCCTCGGCAGTTCTAATCGTCGGCGTAGAACGAATGCAGGGTTTGTTCTTAGGCGGTTTTTACTGGCGGTTCCTGGCACACAGCCAGTACCAAAATATCACTATAATTCAAATCGCCGATATTTTCGGGGCCGGTGGAGTTTCGTTTCTTGTTGCGATGGTTAACGGCCTGTCGGCCGAGCTAATCATCGCTGCCTGCGAGAAGAAAGTTCTCCGGTTTGCACAATTTATAAAAGTTTTTATTGTCATTGCCGCGGTTACTGCGAGTTTCTTCTATGGACGATGGAGGATAAGTCAGGAAAGAGAATGTATCCGACTGGGACCTGTGGCGGCGTCACTGCAATCGAATGTCCCCCAGTCGGTCAAGAGAACGTTCGAATCCGGCGACGTTTTATTCAATGACTTAATGGCTCAAAGTAATGCCGCCGCCGCTGCCGGAGCAAAGCTGATAGTCTGGCCGGAGACAATGGTCCAGGCGATACTTGACAGAGACACATGGCCGTTTCTGGAGTCCACCGACGAGTACAGGGCTTTCGACAAACAGCTAATGGACCATGCAAAAGATACCGCGTATCTGCTCGTAGGCGCCTACGGCGCCAAAGTCGAACTGCATAATTCCGAATATTACTTAGACAAATACAACTCGGCTTTTTTATACACGCCCGACGGCCGACAGGCCCCCGAAAAATACGATAAAATTCACCTTGTCCCCTTCAGCGAAGCGCTGCCGTTTCGAAAAAGTATCCCATGGCTATATAATTTTTTAATGAAATTTACGCCTTATAATTACGATTATTCACTCGATTACGGCAGCAAATACACTGTCTTTAATATGACCAGCGATCCTAACACGGAAATTCCCGGTTACAAATTCAGCGTGATGATTTGCTATGAGGGAACAATTCCGTACATTGCCAGGGAATTCGCCCTGGACGAAAACGGTAAAAAACAAATCGACTGGATAGTAAATATCAGCAATGACGGCTGGTTTGTGCAATTCAAAGACGATAAAGTCATTCCAAGCACGGAGCTGCCCCAGCATGCGGCGGTCTGTGCATTCAGGGCGGTCGAAAACAGGCTTGCTGTACTGCGCAGCGTCAATACCGGCATAAGCTGCCTGATAGACAGCTCCGGTCGCATTCGGAACGGATTTTCCGCCGGTACTCTGCCCTCGGAAGCCATGGACCGGATGGGAGTCTCGGGATGGTTCATCGATACAATCCCGATAGATATGCGGACGTCTTTTTTCAGTAAATACGGCCAATGGCTCGATTTTTGTTGTGAACTATGTGTTCTTTCCATGATAATATTATCGCTTTTGGCCAGATTTGTCCGATTCAAGAGATAGGATAATCTTATATCGGAGTGGTAAAAAATGTCAAAACAGTTCATACAGACTCAAATGCGAAAGCTTAAAAAAATATTTCCCGCTGTTATTCCGGTCTTTGCTGTAATCTTACCTGCCTTACTACACATTAGCTGTGTGCAATCCAAAAAAGGTCTGCAGGGCCGCAATACTACAGCAATGACTAACACCCAATCCGAGGCAATCCAAATCATCGGCCAGGCCTTAGCCGACAGTGATCCTTTGGTCAGGGTTAATGCCATCGAAGTAGTCGCCACCACCCGGCAGTTAAATTTTATGCCGCGTGTCCAGCAATTACTTCAGGATGTCTCCATGCCGGTCAGGTTCGCAGCTACGCTGGCCATCGGAGATATGGAATATTCCCCCGCCAAAAACCTGATCAACCGGGCGCTGAAAGACCCGGATAACAACGTCATTATCGCCGCCTCCTATGCAATGGCCAGACTCGGTTACCCGGGATATATCGAAGTTCTTCGTAAATCTATAAACGACACAAATCAAACTGTCAGGGCCAATGCGGCGATGTTACTGGGAAAGAGCGGTGACAGAGATTCGCTCAAGCTATTGTATTGGGCTATACAGGATAAAAATTCGGATGACAGAGTGGTGTATCAAGCAGCCGAATCAATAGCAATGCTCGGTGACGAGTCAATATATCCCAAGCTGTGGGCCATGCTTTTAAGTGCTTATGCCGATGTCAGGGTCATCGGAATTCGGTCAATGGGCACCCTTGGGACAAAAAAAGCCGAAGATGCTTTAATTACCATGCTGGACGACGATGTGCTGGAAGTCCGCCTTGCGGCCGCCGAACAGCTCGGAAAGCTCCACAATAAAATCGGTGAACCCGAAGTTCTCGATGTCTTCCGGAAAAATCTCACAAATCAAATGGATCAACAGTCCCGTGAGCGAATTTACTTAATGACGGCACTGGCAATAGGTCAAATCGGCACGCCGAGCCTGACGAAATACCTTCCGGATCTGATGAAAAATGAGTCAAAATTTGTCCGCCTTGCCGCTGCAAAAGCCGTTTTTCAAAGCCCCATGAGATAAACTATCCCTGAAAAACACAATTTTATCGGAGCTTTTATTACTCATAGCCGCCCTCGACTTTAATTTGGGGTATTTACAAAAAAGAACTTGACCTTTCCGAGTTTTAAGCGTAAAATTATAGAGTACGCATAATTAACAGGGTGTGGATCTTTATTTCCCAAGCCTGTGTTAAATAAAGCCGTTATTTAAAACGAATGGCGCAGGTTGGGAGGTATCCTTTCCCGGGGCATTATTATATTGCCGCAATCCCCTGTCATGAGGTAACGGGTGTACTGAAAAAAGATACAAATCTATTGAAAGGAGCTTGTTTTGAGCACGCTTACTAAGATCCTAATAGTTCTGCTTACAATATCGACCATCTTACTCTGTGGTATAGTCGTTGCATACGTAGGAAGCGCCGACAACTACAAAGAGAAATTTGATAGCCAAAAGAACCAAGTAAATTCCCTTAGGCAGACTAAAACCGCCGCAGAGGAAAACTTAAACAAAACGATCAAACAGGCACAGGAGCGTGATGCAGAGCTTGGCAATACAATTAAATCGCTGCAGGCTGATATAAATAAATTACGGACCGACCTGACCGATGCTCAAAACAAAAGAGACGATGCCATACAGAGAATGGACAACTGGCAGGCTATTGCCATGGATTTCTCCAAAACCACCGAGACGCAGGTCAAGTTGGCCAAAGACGCCTTAAACGACAGAAACCAGATAGATGCAGAACGAATCCAAAACCTAAAAGAGCTTGAAGAAAGGACCGCCTCTCTTATAGAGAAAATGGCTTTAATAGACCAGTTGGAAAAAGAATCGAGGCGTCTGCGTGAAGAGAATACCACATTACAGAGCAAGCTGGATAAGTTGCTGCAGCAATACGGCAAAACCATCCAGGTACCGACTCCCGTTACACAGATAGCCGACAAAGCTCAATTGGCCCCTCCAGCAACGGACATAGGCTTAAAAGGGACCGTAAGTAACGTTAAAATGGAGGATTCGTGGGCGGAAATATCAATCGGGTCCGCAAACGGCGTAAGGGAAAATATGGTTTTTCACACCACACGCGGCGACAAATTCATTTGTGATATCGTAATTTTTAATGTCGATCCTGAAAAAGCGGTCGGCACAATAAAGCTTATGCAGGAAACGCCGAAAGTCGGCGATGTCGTTAGCACTAATTTATAGAGATTTTTGTGAGGTCAATGAATGAGTCCTATTGCACAGACTCCGGGTCAAAAGTTTTCAGCACCGGATAACCTTTACACTGTCCTTCTGGCCATAGCATTCTTTGTTGTCCTGGCCACCTCGGCAATGGTCGCTTATCTGAATTACACACAGTATGAAACAATCTTCAAAATTGCATCATAAAATCTCTATTGACAATATCGCTTTTAAAAAGTATATAAGGAAAGCCAATCGTAAATTGTCAGTTGAGCAAATTGGAGATTAGGCATATAGTATTGCGGATTCAGTACTTCGGTGAACTTACCTGACAAATGAAGACTTTTTAAGGAAGAATACTTCAAATAAAGGATTATTCACATTCGAAAAAGATTTAATCCCCTTTTTGCATCGAGTTTGCTAAAGAAAGGAGTCTAATGTGATACTGGACACGGTCTTGGGTTGGTTCAGTATGGATATGGGTATCGACCTGGGTACCTGCTCTACCCTGGTATGTGTTCGCGACAAAGGTATCGTCCTCAATGAACCCTCCGTAGTTGCCGTCCGCAAAGGAACCAATATTGTTCTGAACGATGGCCAGGCAGTCGGCCTGGTTGCCCGTGAAATGCTCGGTAAGACACCCGGCTCGATTAGCGCAATCAGACCTTTAAAAGACGGCGTCATCAGCGATTTTGAAATCACCGAAGCAATGCTGGGCTATTTTATCCGCAAGGTACACGGCCGGGGCGGCCTTGTCAGGCCGCGCGTCGTTATTGCCGTACCCAGCGGAATCACCGCAGTCGAACGAAGGGCGGTTATCGATAGTGCCGAACGTGCCGGTGCCCGCAAGGTCTATCTCGTCGATGAGCCTATGGCCGCGGGAATCGGAGCGGGACTACCCATTACGGAACCTACCGCCTCGATGGTCGTCGATATCGGAGGCGGCACTACAGAAGTGGCCATTATGTCTCTGGCCGATATAGCCACCGCCGAATCAATTCGCATCGGCGGCGACGATATGGATGAAGCCGTAATAAATCACCTCAAAAAAACCTATAACCTGCTCATCGGCGAAGCAAGGGCGGAAAAAGTCAAGATACAGGTAGGCTCGGCCGCCCCGCTGGAAGAAGAGCTGACAATGGAAATCGCCGGCAGGGACACTATCTCCGGGCTACCGAGAAAAATTGTAATCACAAGCGAGGAAATCCGCGAGGCCCTCCGTGATCCGATAGCAACAATAATAGATTCCGTTACAATGACCCTGGAAAAGGCCGAGCCTGAGCTGGCCGCGGATTTAATCGACAATGGAATCCACATCTGCGGCGGCGGCTCGCTGCTGAGGGGAATGGATACCGTCCTGGCAAACGCAACGGGACTCAAAGTCGAAGCGGTCGAAGACCCGCTAAGCTGCGTAGCAAGGGGCACAAGCGTCTATCTGGAAAATCTGGAGCTGTGGAAAGATACGATGGACCACAGTGAATACGGATGGGAATGATTCATAATGCGTAATTCTTTCACACATCATGCGCGATTAGATATGTAATACGATAATGGCATGGAAGCAAACGACATACAGGACTCATCAAAACCGTAAATCCATTCTGAATTCCTTCTCCAGGCGGATGCTGTTTACCTGGTGCACGCTGGCCGGATTAATACTGCTGCTGGCACCCCAGAGTTTTACAGATAAATTCCAGTTCGCATTCACACGTATATTTCGCTGGCCCATCAAAGTCGGCAATAATTTCTCTCTGGCAACATCACAAAAAGAGCCCTTTATCGGCCGGCCCAGCCGTAGTGAGGAACAATACAGAAACCAAATCGTTGACCTGCAGGAACAATTGAAACAGGCATACCAAAGAATCGAGAAATTATCCGGAATACGTAATAAATTCCCGCTGACAAAAAACAACCTGGCAACAGCGGATATTATTAGAACAACAATCAATGATACAAACGGCGAGCTTATCGTCAACCGAGGACAAAGCGACGGCCTGAAAACCGGCCAATTCGTAATGGCTGATTATAGCATAATTGGAACAGTATCCGATATTGATTCGGGCACCGCCCGTGTTAAACTACTTAGCGATAAAACATCCAGCATCGCCGTTACAATCGGTGATTCGAATGTTCCCAGGATTCTGCAGGGTATCGGCAACAACCAGGCGAAAATTATTCCCCAGATATCGGCAACTAACAAAACAATCAATGTAGGCGATAAGGTTCTTACCAAGAGAAAACCGGGACTTCTGAATGTTCCGATGATTACCGGAATCGTGACCCAATGCAAAAGGGACGACAAGGAACCGTCTGTCTGGGACATTACCGTCCAGCCGGCTTGCGATATTGCAAAGATTGATGACGTAACTGTGATTATAATGAATCCGTGAGAGTACCCGTCTCTTACCGAGGAGATATAAATGCGATGGTTCCGGTTTGCAGTATTAGTTCTATTCGCCACAGTCCTGCAGACCGGATTTCTGGCCAATTTTAGTTATAAACCTGATTTACTGCTGATACTTCTCGTTTTTTTCGCAGTTTATTGTAATACATCCGAAGCAATCATCAGCTCTTTTGTTATAGGATTCGCCGCAGATTTAATCGGGCCCATAATGGGTCCGCAAACTATCAGCTTCGGCCTTATGGGAACTCTTTTAGCGTATCTTCATCGTGTCCTTGCGATAAGGAAAATGCATTATCAGGCACTTGCGATATTTGTCACGGGAATACTTACCGGCATTCTGGCCAATTTACTCAATATGCTCAGAGGCGAGCCGGTAATGTCGGGTGTATTCGGTAATATTTTGAAAATTTCTCTTGTTTCCGGTATTGTAGGATCGATTCTTTTTGTACCGTCGGCATGGTGGATGCGGATAAAAACAAACCGCTTCCGAAAACGTTAAGTTCATTCTATAAGTTGAATATACAAAGCTAAAAAAATACCAAAAGGAATATACAAACACAAATGACTAAGTGAGTTAAAGTGAGCTAAAGTTATAAATTTTCAACTTTAGTCACTTTCAAATTTTAGGCAATATAGGCGCTTATAACACGATGTTCAATAAACGGATTAAAATCTTCATTATTTTCAGCTCATTCCTGCTGTTGGTATGCCTGGCCCGGCTGGCACAAATGCAGCTGCTGACCGGCTCACAAGTCCAGAATGATATTGCCGAGCTCAAACGTCAAAGAGGTCTGACCCGGCAGCTTAATACCCTCAGAGGCAAGATACTCGATAGAAAAGGACGAGAGCTGGCCCTTGACGAGCCGCGATTCTGGCTGAATATCGATTACAGCCTGAGTCAATATTGGGACGAGCGTATACAAAAGTGTATGCTCATGCTTGCGGCGAAAAAAGACGATCCGCAAAAAGCAATCGACGAAACGAGGGAAGATATTCACAACAAAATCGAGGATATAAAACTCATCATTAACAAATGCGTGTACTTCGGACTCGAACCGAATGAGATAGACAACAATATACGGCAAATAAACAATAGAATCTGGAATTTACGGGCATATCTCGTCTGGAAAAACAATTATCCCGACCAGGAATTCGAACAGGCCGTCCCCGATCCCAACGACAGGCTTCTGCTGGTATATAAAAATCAATATGGCAATATCGCCGAGATGTATAAAAGCTATCCTTTGCTCGAGCTTCAAACCGATGATGACATCTTCGCCGCCCAGTGGGAATTCCTGAATGTCGAAGGTGTTGAGATTCTTCCGAGAGCACAAAGGTATTATCCGTACGGCTCCGTCGCCGCCCAGACAATCGGCTGGGTTGGATCGGCCAAACGCCAAGAGGATAAAGAACTTTTTGCCGAAGATAAATTACGCAGTTACCTCGAAGGGGAAGTCTGTGGAAGGGAGGACGGCGTCGAATATGTTTGTGAAGCAATCCTTCGAGGCAGACGCGGTGAAAAATATATCGACATCGATAAACAGCTTGTAAGCCATACCGAAATCAGTTTGGGAAAGGACGTCGTACTAACGCTGGACATCGAGCTGCAGAAAAGAATTGAAAATTATCTGATTAATTACAATCACGACGTGGGCCGTGATCCCAACATAGCTGCCGTTGTAAGACACTCACCCAGTTGTATGCCCCCCATCTGTCCGTTCCTAAAAAGCCGCCGAAAAACTCCCCGAGTAATTCCTTGGCCGCATCTTGGCCTCTGGTGAATCGAATGATGAACACGCAGACCGTCGATGTTACCGCCACCCACATCCACGCTTTTTTTCCACAC
>CAYVXS010000048.1:0-2275 GCA_964454885.1 uncultured Pirellulales bacterium | reverse complement strand
TCGGTACAGGCGATATTCTCGCATTAGTGTCACTGCCGGTTTACGATTTGAACCGTGCAAGGTATGACTATGACGAACTGACAAATGATTCTAACCATCCATTAATCAACCGGGCAATAAACGCACGTTATCCTCCCGGCTCGGTTGTTAAGCCGCTGATACTGATAGCCGGTCTGGAAACGAAGATGATTACTCCCGAGAAGGTCATCTCCTGCCCGGCCGAACCGGCGCCGCCGATGTGGCCGAACTGCTTGATTTGGAAACAAAGTAACCATCAAATCGGTCATGATAATCGATGGGACGGTAATAACAGCGCGAGAAATGCAATCAAAGGAAGCTGCAATATTTATTTCTCCCACCTCGCCGATATGATTGATCCGAAACTCCTGCAATACTGGCTCTACGAGTTCAGTTACGGTCAGAACATATTGCCACCACCCGATATTCTCAGCGGTCAGCGGACAGCGAATAGCGAACAGATTGAAGCGTACATACTGAACGATGAACGCTATACGCTGAAAGCTGATAGCCGGACAATGCGGCAATTACCCGGGATTATTTCAAGCACCGATCCGAAAGACAGCAATCTGACGTTAGAGCAAATGCCGCCGCTTCGTGACGGTGAAAGAAGGTATTTCGGTATCGGCCAGGGCAGCCTGCGAGCAACTCCGCTGCAGGTGGCTAATGCGATGGCCACAATAGCACGACGGGGCATCTTTATATACCCAAGGCTGTTCAGGGAATTGCAACAGCAAAAGGGATACTCAATCGACATCTCACCGGAAACATTCGACGTCGTTTACGACGGGATGTGGGCCGTTGTCAACGAGACAGGCGGAACGGCGAACAAGCAATTCGCCCCGGTCCAGCATACTTTCACCGAGCAGGATGTAAAAATATACGGTAAGACAGGCTCAACAGAAGCCCCGGAAGACGCTTGGTTCGCTGGCTTCGCCGAGGGAAACTTTTCGGCGGTGAGCTCAGAGCCGAACCGCACCGGCAGAAAGCTCGCCTTCTCCGTTGTTGTCGAAGGCGGCCAGCACGGCTCACAAGATGCCGCACCGCTGGCTCGTGACATACTCCAGATCTGCATCGAAGAAGGTTATATAGGCTCACCCCGTTAGATGGCGGCCTTGTGCCTATCTAACGGGGGAAAGACATTTATTCCACTTAATGAATATAAATCCGATTCCGTCAGATAGAAATGATTCTGAAAATTCCTTGCAAAGAATCAGGTGACAAATTAGCATAAAATAAAAATGCAAAAAGCAAAATACAAAATTAAGGAATTCGTCCCGACTTGCCGGGACTTCACATTTTTAATACTTGATTTTTCAATTTTCCTGAAAGGAAAGTGCCTATGTACTGTCAGACATGCGGAACGCAAAATCCTGATAACGCTCAATCCTGCAATGCCTGCGGTGCTGTTCTAACTCCATCTGCAACGACAGCCGCACCAATAACACCTAAAATAAGCGGCCTGGCAATCGCCGCTTTAGTTCTCGGACTGCTCAGCTTCATATTCAACATCCTGACAGGTATCCCGGCAGTTATTTTAGGAATAATAGCACTTGTTAAAATCGAGAAATCCGGTGGTAAAATCACCGGAAAAGGTTTTGCTATTGCCGGGATTATTGTCCCGGTTTTTTCATTTGTCCTGATGATTGCAATTTTAATGCCGGCTTTATTCAGAGCCAGAGCACAAGCCAAACGTGTTATCTGTCTGAATAATCTTAAACAATTATCACTTGCCTGGTATATATACGCTGATGAAAATGATACCAGGATCGTAAACGGCGTAGCGGGTCAACAAGGAGAAAATGGACTTTCCTGGACCGGCCGGGACTGGTCTTCTGATTATTTATCAGTACAACCATTATCAAAGAGAGAGCAAATCCAGGCGATTCAGGACGGGGCTTTATGGCAATACTGTTGCAGTAAAGAAATGTACCGCTGTCCTTCCGGTTTACCGGGACATCTGAGGACATATTCAATCGTAGATTCGATGAACGGTATTGCAAGAGAAGGAACCGAAGAAAAACAGGATGTGTATATCAAAACAAGAACACAAATTCGACGGCCTGCCTCAAGAATTGTTTTTATAGATGTCGGACAGATAATTCCTGAGACATACTCTGTTTACTACGACCGGCAGCAATGGTGGGATCAGCCGCCTCTTCGTCATAATAACGGGACAACATTATCATACGCCGACGAACACGCCGAATACTTGAAGTGGAAAGGGGCCGAGACAATTGATCGCGGAAAAGCTGCC
>CAYVXS010000047.1:7675-11598 GCA_964454885.1 uncultured Pirellulales bacterium | reverse complement strand
CAGGCTTTCAAATAAGGGCACATTGAATTTTTTACCTTCTCTATAGTTGATTATTGCTTGTTTTTAGTTAATATACCGATTATATTAATATGGTGAAGGATACATGAGAGAAGCCAAAATGATGAGTGAACGGGTAGAAATAGAATTGTTTGAAAATCCCAAACCGGAAAGAGAGTACTATATTACAATCAAACACCCTGAATTCACCAGTGTTTGTCCCCGTACGGGTCAGCCTGATTTCGGCGAGATCCTCATTCAATATTGTCCCGATAAAAAATGTATCGAACTGAAGAGTCTGAAATTTTACCTTCAAAGTTACCGAAATAAAGGGATTTTTTACGAAGCTCTGACAAACGACATTCTCGACGATTTATCCGGTGCCTGTAAACCACGCTGGATGAAAGTTACCTCCAGATTCACACCTCGGGGGGGAATAACCACCGAGGTAGTCGCGGAATCCGGAGTTCGGAAACATGCTTAAGTTTTTATCAGAGGTGATAAAATGGCAATAGTATTCAAATGTGAGCGATGTGGTAAAGAGATAAAAGCACCCGATTCGGCCGGTGGCAAATGGGGGAAGTGTCCTACCTGCCAACACAAGCTGTATGTGCCCAGTCCTGATGCCGGGGAAGATTTGAAGCTTGCACCGGAAGACAACAGAGACATAGAAAGAGAACGACAGCTAATGGCGGAAACATACAGGCTCACTCAGGAAATACTAAAGGAAAGAGAAATCCCCGATGGTCCGGCCATACCCACCGGCGCGATATACGATATGAGCGAACAGGAGCTTAGAAATAATATCATCCTGTTCATCAGACAAATGGAGGACGGTGAGCTGGACGAGGCCGAAAGAACCGCCGCTTTGATATCACCCCACAAAAACAAGGTGACGGAGATTCTCGACAGAATCGCACTCAGCGAAATACCCGAGCCGGAACTGTCCGATATTGCTCCTCAGGTGCTTTCGGGTCTTATAAGAACTTTGCGTTCCAAAATCGGTTGACACCGGTAAAATGTCACCGCCCGATAATTTCGTCTGAAAAGCAATGCCATGATCATATACAAACGGTGATTTTATAGGTCCTGAAAATTAGCATGTCAGAAATTTCTCCACAATTTGGCTGCCTTCAAACTGTTTCTTATATTTTACGTAGAAACAGTAGAGAAACAACCCTAACAGATTTATACGACAGCTTGGAGGGAAATTTACAATGACCCTTGAGAGAACTGCGGTACACGTGACACACGAAACGGTCGGAAAAGTCGGCGGAATAGGCGCCGTCCTGCAAGGCTTTTTTACATCCAGATCCTACCTTGATTCCATCAGCCGATCCATACTTGTCGGACCTTTATTCACAACCGAAGGCGCTGCCCACGAACGACTCGGTGAAAACAGCGAATTACTATATTCCTCCATCGACGGTTTTATCAATACGGGCTACGCCCAGGCATTCCGGAAAATCGAAAATTATTATAACGCCGGTATTATCTATGGCAGACGTACGTTCGTAGATAAGGAAACAGGCATTAAAAGCTCACCGGAGGTTATATTGGTTGACGTTCGCCACATGGACAAGTGGCCCATCAACGAATTCAAAAAAAGCCTTTTCGATGAGTTCGGAGTCAAAAGCAATTTATACGAACATCTGTGGGAATTCGAACAATACATAAGACTGGCACCACCTGTTATAGAGGTGCTCAAAGCAATCGGAGCCGCGGAAGATTCGACAATCATTGTAGCGCATGAATTTATGGGAATGCCCACGGCTTTGGCGGCTATTCTCGAACCCTGCTGTAGTTTCAAAACGATTTTTTACGCTCACGAAGTCGCAACTATGCGCCGAATCGTGGAAGAACATCCCGGGCACGACACGATGTTTTATAACGTTATCAAAAAGGCGCATCAGGAAAGGCTGTATGTGAACGACGTTTTCGGGGATCAGAATTCTTATTTCAAACATTCTCTCGTGGAGGCGTCAAAATACTGTGACCATATATATGCCGTCGGTGACTATGTGGTGGACGAACTAAGGTTTCTTGCGCCCGAATTCGAAACCGCCAAAATCGATATCGTATATAACGGCATCCCCGCCTATCAAATCAGCATTGCCGAGAAGCTCGAATCAAAACGAAAACTGCAGCAATACTGCGAGAACCTCCTGGATTACAGACCGGATTTCGTTTTCACACATGTTACCAGGCTGGTAAGAAGCAAGGGAATGTGGCGAGATTTGCGGGTACTGGAACATATAGAAAAAGAATTCAGAACACAGGGCAAAACGGGAGTATTATTCGTTCTTTCGACCGAAGTATCTGCGAGACGAAGCAAAGAAATTTACAACATCGAATCTACATATAACTGGCCCGTAGCCCACCGCGAGGGCTGGCCCGATTTATCCGGGGGTGAAGCAAGTTACTATACGGCGGTGCAGGAATTCAACGCCAAAAGCAGAAATATAAAAATCATATTTATCAACCAGTTCGGTTTCGAGCACCAAAGGTGCGGCAAAAGAATGCCGGACAATATGGAATTTATGGATATACGCAAGGGCAGCGACGTCGAATTCGGTCAGAGTATATATGAACCATTCGGAATAGCCCAGCTCGAACCACTGACTTTTGGAGGTATATGTGTATTCAGTAGTGTGTGTGGATGTTCGGGATTCCTGCGCGATGTAACCTCTGGAGAGGCTGTTAGAAATGTAATCATTGCCGATTACACCAACCTGGCAAACCACAGTTGTTCCGATATCGAAGATATGTTGCAGATCGGCCGTGTCGTTCGAGATCAGATAGAGGCAAGCGAAAGCGACAAGGTTGCCATGCAAATTTGCTCTCGTCTGCCTAAAAATGAAGCTGAAATCGAAAGTATGATCCAGAGCGGCTATGAGCTTGCAAAGAATATGAGCTGGGACATCGTTGTGAAAGATTATTTACTCAACAGCCTGCAAAAAATTCCTGAGAAAGTCCATTTATCGCGTTAGCCAAACACTATTTGTGTCTGGTTTTAAGCTCAAAAGGGGCAAAAGATACCGGAAAACACCAATATCAATCCGGCAGGCGGCCACATATTATATAACTATATCACTTAAAACCTGCTAAAAAAACCTTGATATACAGACTACTTTTGTGTTAATATATGAGTATAATACAAAGAGGTTCGGGCAGGCTTACCAAAGTGAGTTATCATCCAGGTATCTTGTATTTGCTTTATATCGCCCGGGATTAATTGACGTTTACATATGGATATCGCCCCGAATGAGGGGGGAATCGATAGCAATAATAAAATGATACATAGCTTATTTCGAAGAATTACCATATTTTTGATTACTTTATTCCTCGCGCCAATAATAACCGCTGAGGTTTCGCGAAGTTATGTTCCAAATGAGATAATAGTAAAATTCCGTGAAAACGCCGCCGATACAATCGAAAAACAAATAAACAGTCCGATTGCTATCCTGAATTCATCGCCAAAACTGGCTCAATTCCATTCAAATCACAGAGTAAGACAAATCAGCCCTTTAGTTAAAAATTTCCGCAGAAGACATCAGCAGTTACAGTCCATCCGGCAAAAGGACGAAAGTCATTTAACGCAAAAAGAAAAACACATTATAAGGAGATTACAGCGGGCACCTGCAGAAGTAAAAGTTCCCAACCTCGAACGGATATACAAAATCAGGCTCGATTGCCCCGATGAACAATCGCTTCAGGAAGCTCTTGAAGCATACAGAAGCAATCCCGAAGTGGAATATGCCGAACTGAATCGCACAGCCTCAATAGAATCGGCTCCCAATGACCCGACATATAACGATCAATGGGCATTAAAAACAATCGATGCCTCCGAAGCATGGAATATTTACACGGGAAGTCAAAAAATCGTCGTAGCATTACTGGATACAGGGGTAGATTATCGCCACAGA
>CAYVXS010000047.1:0-7665 GCA_964454885.1 uncultured Pirellulales bacterium | reverse complement strand
AGAGATATAAAGAACAATATGTGGATAAATACAGAGGAATTCGACGGTGTCGAGGGGGTAGATGACGACAATAACGGTTATATAGACGACATATACGGCTACAACTTCATTTATAATACCAATGACCCACTGGACGACCATGGCCATGGCACACATTGTGCCGGCATCATCGGCGCCGAGGGAAATAACAATTTAGATATATCCGGAGTGTGCTGGAATACCAAAATCATGGCCCTGAAGTCCTTCAATTATATTGCAGAAGGACAAATATACGATTTAGTTGAGGCAATAGTATATGCAGTCACAAATGGTGCCGACATTATATCCAATAGCTGGACGATTGGTGATTTGCCTGATGAGTTTGAGATGCAGTCAATTAAGGAAGCATTCGATTATGCCTACAGCCAGGGAGTAATATCCGTAGCAGCAGCCGGTAATTATAACACGGATGAACCGAGATATCCGGCTTATTATCAGAATGTAATAGCCGTAGCGGCAACCGACTCTCAAGATAATCGATGGTCCGAATCGAATTATGGAAACTGGGTGGATATCGCAGCACCAGGACACAACATTCTATCCCTAAGAGCCGCAAACCTTTCTCCTGAAGGTTCAACCATCTATAACCAGTACTTAATGAAATTGACAGGTACTTCAATGGCCTGTCCGCATGTAGCGGGTGCCTGCGCTCTATTGCTCTCGGCAAATCCAACAATGACATATCGTGACGTTTACAATAAAATAACAGAGACCGCCGATCCGATAGCACCGGGAATTTGCCGTTCGAACGGACGTCTTAACCTTTCAAAAGCAATGCAGGCGGTCGTGCCTTCGAAAGGTTATGTCAATTTTGACCAGGATTATTACACTTATACGAGCAGAGTCGGTTTATTGCTGGCGGATCGCGACCTTAAAAGCAGAGGAACTCAGGCAGTAACCGTCGTCGCCGAAGGTGGAGATACAGAAAATATTGTTTTGACTGAAACGTCTGCCGCTTTCGGGGTCTTTACCGGCAACATCTCAATCAGTTCAGACCAGTTAAATATAAATGACGGAATACTGCAGGCCGCTTCAGGAGAAGTCATAACAGCAATCTACACGGATCCCAACGGCGGGCCCGGCAATCCCACATCAACGGATATTGCTTTCATAGATTACGAAGGACCGGTATTATTAGATATCAACATCGAAGTGGAGGCACGCCAGGTAACAATCGAATTAACAACCGACGAACAAACCCTGGCCACCATCCGCTACGGTCTCGTTTCAGGCGAACAATTCGCTTTTTCAAAAGAAGACTTCACAGTATCAACGAATCATACTTTCAGACTTAAATCTTTAAGTCCTGAAACAGATTATTATTTCGTAATAGATCTGGCAGATGTGGCCGGAAATAAAGTCACTTTGGGATATGGCAACCAGGATTATTCGTTCATGACTTCTTCAGATACCATCGGCCTGCGAGTCCCAGAGGCTTATTCCACAATTCAAGAAGCAATAGATAATGCATCCGACGGAGAAACGATATGGATTGCCGACGGAACTTACATAGGCACAGGCAACAAGAATATAGATTTTAAGGGAAAAGCGATAACCATTAAAAGTGAAAACGGCCCGGAAAAATGTATTATCAATTGTAAGAACGAAGGATTCGGATTTTATTTCCATTCAGGCGAAGGGCCGAATTCCGTACTTAACGGTCTTACTATATGGAACGGAACCAATAGTGGACGCGGCGGTGGAATCTATTGCGACCAAAGCAGCCCTACAATAATTAACTGCATTTTCTCAAACAATACCGCCGGAAAATACGGCGGCGGTATGTATAATTTCAACAATAGCTGTCCAAAATTAACAAATTGCAAATTCATTCGTAATACTGCGGGAGTGACACCATCGGAATCCGGTAATGGCGGCGGAATGTGTAATTTACTAAACAGCAATCCAACATTAATTAACTGTGAATTCTATCAGAATTACGCTAATTACCAGGGAGGCGGAATATATAACGAAGATAAAAGCAACCCGACCATAATTAAATGTTACTTCTATGAAAATTCTTCGAAGAATGGCGGCGCAATGTACAACTTCTCCAACAGTAATCCACTGTTATCAAATTGTATATTAGTTGATAACTCTGCCGATTACGGTGGTGCAATTCAAAACGCTTCTTCAATAAACATAGAGCCTTCCGTAATCACTCTTACTAACTGTGTACTATTCAAAAACAGTGCAGAAAAGATCTGTGGTGGAATAATCAACTCATCGGGCGGTGCTTCGGTAGTAAATAACAGCATTCTATGGAACAACAGTGAGCCGAGCAGTACAAATGAATCTACTCAGATATTTAATACCACCGCCAATCAAAATACAGCCGTTAATTATTCCTGTGTTCAGGGCTGGACAGGAAATATACGAGGCATAGGAAATATTAACAATGATCCCCTGTTTTTCGATGAAGAAAAAGATGACTACCACTTAAAAAGTACAGGCTGGCGATGGGACAACCTGCGACAAAGGTGGCACTATGACGATGAAACCAGTCCTTGCATTGATGCCGGTAATCCCGGCTCACCCTTGAATGAAGAATTATTAGCCATACCGGATGATCCCACAAACAAATGGGGTATAAATACACGAATCAATATAGGAGTATATGGGGGCACAAGAGAAGCATCTCTTGCACCGCATGGATGGAATCTGCCGGGAGATATGACAAACGACGGAAATGTCAACATGAAGGATTTTGCTGCTCAAATACAATCCTGGCCGGCAATAGACGCACCACCCGGCGACCTTAACAGAGACGGGAAAATCGATACTACCGACCTTACACTTTTGGCAAAAGACTGGTTAAAATATATCAAGCCCCCGTATATTAATATTACCTATCCGACCCCGGGAATAGTTATTTACGGGCTTTCTTCGAATATTGAGGTTCAGGCGGATGCATGGGATGATAATGGTTCCATCGTAAAAGTGGAATTTTCCGCCAATGGACTGATAATAGGCCGGGACAACGACGGTTCCGACGGCTGGAATATTAACTGGTCACAGCATTCTGTTGGTGAATATATTCTCACTGCAAAAGCGACTGACAACGGAGGAATAACAACAACATCAGACGAGGTGTTAATCTGGATTGTTCCGTCGCCGTGAAACAGCCGGGGCTATCCGAAATAATCTTCGAATAATCCATATATTTCTTCCGGATAGTATTTGCTGTTTTTGATATTGATAAAATTATTTGACTACAGGAAAGAGTCCAATTACAATTCGCACTCGTGGGCAAGGCTGGAACCAAACCAATTATCGGGATCATCGGTGGAATCGGCTCGGGTAAAAGTACCGTCGCTGCCGAGTTTGGCAAATTAGGCTGTAAGGTCATCGATGCTGATAAAATCGCCCATGAGTTACTTGAAAAGAAATCTGTAAAAGAGAAAATAGTAGAATATTTCGGCCCGGTAATCTTAAATCCGAAAGGCAAAATCAATCGAAGAAAATTAGCCGAAATTGTTTTTTCCGATGCCGGAAAACTTGCCTCTCTTAACAGGGTAATTCATCCGCTTGTTTTAGAAAAAACCGAGAAGCTTATAGAAAAATATAAAAGTCAAAAAAAAGTAAAAGCAGTCGTTCTGGACATGCCTTTGTTGGTGGAAGTCGGCTGGAAGGAACGCTGCAACAAATTAATTTTTGTAGATTGCCCACAAAAAATTAGGGCAAAAAGAGCCGAAAAAATGGGTTTTAATAAAAATCAGCTTAAAATTAGAGAAAATTTTCAAATTTCTCTGGACAAGAAGGCAAAGCTCACCGATAATATCGTAGAAAACAATTCAGGTTTCTCGGCATTAGTCAGGCAGGTCGCTGACATTTTCTCTTATATTGTGGGTAATAAATAAGAGGGGTTAATTACAGATCGCTCGTGTGAGTAATACCCGTTTTTAATATAACAAATAAGTTTAACATCAACTGTTCATAGTTCAATTCCTATTGAATCCTTATGGAAAATGGGAAATTTGTTCTGAGGATTTTGCCTAAATAACCTGAACTGGAGAAGAAGAGCTTCGCAGCTCATGTATAAAAAAATTAACAAAAGGAATAAGGAGTAATGATGGCTAAAGCTGTAAAAAGCACAACCAAAAAACGAAAAACATCTAAGAAAAAAGCAACCCATGAAGAGCAGGCTGTAACCGAACAAATCGAGCCGGAAACCGAAACGACTGCCGCTACTGCTACAGCTGAAGAAACCCCCTCTCTGGAAACCGAGCAGGCCCAAGACCAGGAAGCCGAGATGACGGACGAAGAATCAACTCATGCCAAGTATGAACGGATTAAAAAAGGCAACCTGTATTTGACAGACCTGCAAAGATTGACCGTTGCCGAGCTGCATGAAATTGCCAAGAACGATAATATCACCGAATACAGCGCCCTCAAAAAGCAGGATTTGATTTTCAGAATTCTTAAAGAACGTATCCGCCAGAACGGACTGATGTACGGCGAAGGTGTTCTGGAAGTCCTGCCGGACGGATACGGATTCCTGCGGAACCCTGATTACAACTATTTATCTTCTTCGGATGATATTTACGTTTCACCGTCTCAGATAAGACGTTTCGGATTAAGGACCGGTAACATCGTATCCGGACAAATCCGGCCGCCGAAAGACTCGGAAAAATACTTTGCCTTGCTAAGAGTCGAAGCAATTAACTTCGAAAATCCCGACAACCTTGCGGAAAAAATAGTATTCAGCGATTTGACCCCCCTGCATCCGGAAAACCGTTTCATCCTCGAAACTTCGGCTGAAGAATTGAATATGCGGATTATCGATTTAGTCACTCCGGTCGGCAAGGGACAGCGCGGCCTTATTGTTGCTCCGCCCCGAACCGGCAAAACCATTCTTCTGCAAAAAATTGCGAACGCCCTGAGCACGAATCATCCCGATGTAAAACTGATAGTTTTGCTGATTGACGAGCGTCCAGAAGAAGTGACGGAAATGGAACGAAAAACCGCCGAAGATGTCGAGGTAATAAGCTCGACTTTCGACGAACCCGCTGCACGCCATTGCCAGGTCGCCGAGGTTGTTATAGAAAAAGCGAAACGGCTCGTCGAGTATGGCCAGGACGTTGTCATCCTGCTTGACTCAATCACACGTCTGGCCCGTGCATATAACACCGAGATGCCGCACTCCGGAAGAATTTTGACCGGTGGTGTTGATGCAGGCGCGATGCAGATGCCAAAGAAGTTCTTCGGTGCGGCGAGAAATATCGAAGAAGGAGGCTCGCTGACTATCTTCGCAACGGCGTTAATCGACACCGGCTCGAAAATGGACGAGGTTATTTTCGAAGAGTTCAAGGCGACCGGAAATATGGAATTACACCTCGACAGGCGTCTTGTTGACAGAAGGACCTGGCCGGCTATCGATATCAGCCGAAGCGGGACCAGACGTGAGGAGCTTCTGCTCGACCCGAAAGAGCTGCAGCTTATTTATCGTCTGCGAAGAGTCCTGAGCGAGCTGAATCCGGTCGAAGCAATCGAGCTTCTAAAAAGCAGACTCACAAAGACCCGGACAAATGCCGAGTTCCTGATGACAATGAACCTCGATTAAGTTACGATCTGCATAAAATCCCTGTATGTTGTGGGACATGTGAATCTCAGGTTTGTGTCTAAATGTAACCTTTACATTTTTGTCCATTTTGATTAAAATCAAATTCCGGCTCTAATTATCGTGCCGGAATTTTTTTTCATAAATATCGGAATATAGAAATTATGAGCGAACAACTCTCGAAAGTTTATGAACCGAAAATAATTGAGCAGCAGGCAAACGAAATATGGTCGTCCCGGCCGTATTTTCACCCCGAGCCGTCAGGTAATGGGAAAAAGGCTTACACCATTGTTATCCCCCCGCCGAACGTGACCGCCCCGCTGCATCTTGGCCATGCGTTGAACAATACCCTGCAGGATATTTTGATACGTTTTCGCCGGATGCAGAATTACAACACCCTGTGGATGCCCGGCACAGACCATGCCGGTATCGCAACGCAGACGGTCGTGGAAAAACGAATACTATCGGAAGAGGGAAAACGCCGGACCGATTTCGAAAGGGAAGAATTTGTCGGCCGCGTCCAGGCATGGAAAGACGAATACGAGGCCACAATTATCAGCCAGCTCAAGGCGATGGGCTGCTCGTGCGACTGGCAGCGGACGCGATTCACAATGGACGAGGTTTGCGCCAAAGCCGTCCGGGCGACATTTTTCAAGCTATTCAAAGACAAACTTATCTATCGTGACAAAAGATTAGTCAACTGGGACCCTGCCACTCAGACGGTTCTTGCCGACGACGAAGTCGAACACGAGACCATCAAGGGACATTTCTGGTATATGAGATATCCGCTTGTCGAACCGATTAACATAGCTCTGTGGGAGCGTATTGAATATGTGACCGTTGCAACAACCCGCCCGGAAACAATGTTAGGCGATACCGCCGTCGCAATGAACCCGAAGGATCCGCGTGCCCAATACCTGGTCGGAAAAAAAGTCCGGCTCCCAATAGTCGGCCGGATTATTCCCATCATCGCAGATGAGCACGTAGTTTTGCCCGATCCCAATAGCGAGGACGAAAAGGCGAGATTCTCCACCGGCTTTTTGAAAGTGACGCCGGCCCATGATCCGGACGACTGGGAAATAGGCCAAAGGCACAAATTAGATGTGATTAACGTGATGGCCCCAGATGGTTCTATTAGCGACAAGTTTGGCTGGATAGATTGGAACTTAATCAAAAATACCGACGTAGAAAACCTTATTGGTATGGACCGATTCGAGGCAAGGGAAGCTGTTGTCGAATGGTTCCGCCAGGAAAACCTGCTCGAAGATATCCGTGAATATTCCCACGAAGTTGGCCACAGCTATCGCAGCCACGTCCCTATTGAGCCATATCTTTCCGACCAATGGTACATAGCCGTCAAAAAACCTATCGAGCACCTCAAAGAGAAATTCGGCGAAGGACTTATCGAGGGAACGGACGTTCCGGTCAATTCCCTTGCCGGTCTGGCCTTGAAACCATTGCTTGACGGGCGATTGCGATTTATCCCCGAGCGTTATGCCAAAACCTATCAAACATGGCTGGAAAACCTCCGCGACTGGCCCATCAGCCGCCAACTATGGTGGGGACACAGAATACCTATATGGTCCAAATCCGGAGGTGGTGGGCTGGAAAATGAACTCTATAAGAAATATGACAAAGCAATTCAAGACAAGGTAATTTTTGAGCTTACTGGTTCAGATGATGATGCAATTACATACGCATGTGTTGCGCCCGGCAATGAAGACATTGAAAAACAATTGGAGGAGAATGATTTTAATCAGGATGGTGACGTTCTGGATACCTGGTTTAGTTCGGCGTTGTGGCCGTTCAGTACAATGGGCTGGCCGGATGATACACCTGAGCTAAAATCATTCTATCCGGGAGATGTACTCTGCACCGCACGTGAGATTATTACGTTATGGGTCTCGCGAATGGTAATGATGGGACAATACTGCGTTGGGGATATTCCCTTTAGCGACGTATATATTCACGCAATGATTCAGGACGGCGAAGGACGCAAGATGTCAAAGAGCCTTGGCAACGGCATCGACCCGTTAGTGGCTATCGACAGCCATGGTGCAGATGCG
>CAYVXS010000046.1:0-11686 GCA_964454885.1 uncultured Pirellulales bacterium | reverse complement strand
ATGAAGTGAGCCTTCCAGTCTTAATAGATACACATGTGCGTTGTGGTTTTTTGCGAACGACTCTATTTCGGCAATCTGGCTGGCGACATGGTCTCGCTGGGCCTGTGCAACGAGCAGGGATGTGGAAGTGCCGACCTTGAATTTTTCCGTTTCGGCGCGAAGCTTTTCCTCCTGGAATTTACGGGTGGCGGCGGTCGCGGAAATTTGTTCCCGTGTGCGGTTGACCTCGATACAGGCCGAACGGACATCGACCTGGACGAGCTGGATGAGATTCTCCAGGGCTTTTTGCATTTGTTCTCTACTGAGAACGGCACGGGTATAATTAGCCCTGGCTGACCGTCTTGCCATCGGATATTCGAATGTCAGGCCGAAGCTGACGTCGTAACTGTCCTGGTCCAGATTACGCATGGACCTGCTGAAAGAGTCGGCATAACCTGACTTGCCGTAATTGATAAAAGCATCCAGTCTCGGCAGCAGGCCGTTTTTCGTTTTGACCACTTCCAGGTCACCCTGTTGTATCTGGAGACGCGCCTGGTTCAGATCCGGCCGCATTTTAAGAGCAACCTGAACGTGCTGTTCGACGTCGTCAATTTCAATCTCGGGTAAAGAAGTCTGATATACGAGAGTGACATCCCTGGACCAGTTTACTTCCGGTGAGGGATTAAGCAGCCTCAGCAGGTCGAGACGTTCACGGGCAAGGTCACTTCTGGCATTGATTAGATTTTCACGCCTCAGTGCGACCTCCGCCTGTGCGGCGGCCAGCTCGATTTCGGCGAGCTTGCCTATATTGATTCTTTCCTGGACTTCGGACATCTGCTGCTGGGCAAGGTTAAGAGAGTCCGTATATATCTCGATTTGTTTTTGAGCGAGTGCATAATCCCAGAACTTCAATTCGACCTCTTCCAGAAGAACTTCCGCAAAACCACGCAGCTCATACTCCGATATGAGTATATCTATCTCTGCCTGATGAACACCGGCCATATTCGCGCGGACATCCAAACCCTGCAGCAGCGCCTGTGTGACGGTTACTCCCAGACGATTGGAAGTGAATGTGTCACTATACAGAGACGAATCGGTGTAACTCGAACTTGCCAGAAGTTCGAGGTTCGTACCGGTCGAGAAAAATTTGTCCACGGACAATGAGCCTGTAACGGAATCGACAATCTGGCTTTCCGTGCTCGACCCGGCACGGGACAACCTGTCGGCGACGGTCCTTCTCGGCGATATTTCCGCACCGAGAACGGGATCGAAAACTGAACGTTCGGACTGCTCGAACGTGCGAATTATATCCGGATTCATTCTTTCGACTATCAGCGACCGGTTGTTTTCCATAGCCATCAGAATCGCTTCCTGGATTCCTATCGTAAGAGGCTCATCGGCCGCTTCGACATTATTTTGTTTGTCGGAAACATTATCGCTTTGAGATTTAGCAGCGGATGACAAAAACACTGGCCAAAGAAATATAACGACGACAAGTATCGAACCGAAAAATGCTAAGGCCGGATTTCTGTTAACCATGAGCATTTCCTTAAAATGGGATTGTTAAAAATTTTTGCTTAATACTTCAATTGCTGGAAGTTACCCCCGCTTTTCGACGTTCGAAAATCGAGTAAACAACAGGAACGAATACCAAAGTGATGAATGTCGAGCTGAGCAAGCCTCCGATAACGACTCTTGCCATAGGGGCCTGCGCCTCACCACCCTCGCCGAGACCGAGAGCCAGAGGCACCAGACCGAATATCGTTGTCGTTGCAGTCATCAGAATAGGCCTAAGGCGCCTTCTCCCGGCTTCTTCGATAGCTTCCCGAATCGGCATCGAGGCCTTGCGGCGAAGAAGATTTGTATGGTCAACCAAAAGAATCGCGTTATTAACGACAATTCCACCGAGCATGATTGCGCCGATGAACGACTGTACGTTAAAAGTTGTGCCGGTCAAAAAGAGCATCAAAATGACCCCAATCGCCGCCAGCGGCACCGAGAACATCACCACAAAGGGATCACGCAAAGATTCGTACTGGCAGGCCATCACCATATATACCAGCACCAAGGCAAGGACACAGCTCAACAATAACTCATGAAACGATTTCTGCTGTTCTTCATAATCACCACCGATACCAATAGTAAAATCACGCGGTACAGGTATGGTATATAGTAATTTACGGATGTCCGACAGGATTGAGCTCATTTTTCTGTCGCTTATATCCGCTGAAATCGTCACGTTTCTTTCCTGGTCTATTCGTTCGATACGAACAGGGCCGCTTTGAGGTTCCACGCTTACGACATTCTTGAGAACGACGGGCCGGCCGTCGGTATTGACAAGGGTCAAATCGAGAATTTCGCTCATGTCCATTTGCTCGGCATCTCTGAGCTTAACCAGAATTGTATATTCATCGCCGGCCTGTCGGTAATAGCCGGCCCTCGTTCCCGAAAGAATTGTCTGGAGGGCGTTCGCTATTTTCGAAACGGACAGGTTCATATCGGCGGCTTTCTGGCGGTCTATTAAAATAAGCTCTTCGGGACTTCCGGATTCCCGGCTGATTCGCGTATCGGTGATCCCTTCTACCGATTCTACAAGATCTTTTACCTGCATGGCCAGGGCATCCGCGGTTTGCAGGTCGTGGCCTCGAACCTCGATTTGTATCCTGTCGTTCCCGCTTGTTCCCATGCGGAGTATAAAAAGTCCCTGGCCGGCACGCGTACGGATTGTCATCCCGGGGATATTACTGAGTTTTTTGCGCAGGTCTGCGGCAATTTGTTCGCTCGATCTTATGCGCTGCGACTGCGGTTTGAGCGCGATGCGGATATTACCCGTATGTCCGCCCGACCCGCGCCATCCGCCTCCCCCGATGCTTAGCACCACATTTTCAATCTCGGGCACAGAATCATTGATGATTTGCTCAATGATCCTGATTTTTTCATCCAGTAAATCAAGGCGTGTGCCGACCTGCATTTCGCAGTCAACCCTTACTTCGCCTTCGTCGGTGCTTGGCATTAATTCCGCTCCGATATACGGAATCAAAAGCAGGCTCGAAGCCATTATAAAAACGGCAATCAAAATGACGGTTACACGGTGATTCAGAGATATATGCAGCAGTTTCTTGTAATTATCTTCCAGCCGCTGGAAGAATCTGCCGCTTATTTCGAATACCCGTCTCCCAAGAGACTGTTTTCGTGTCTTATCCGAAGAATCAGATGGAAGCACTCGCACGGCGAGCATCGGTACTAATGTCCGCGCCGCCCCCAGAGAACAAAGAAGCGAAAAAGCGACCACGATTGAAAGCTGTTTGAACATAACTCCGGACATACCCCGGATGAAAACAAGCGGCAAAAAGACCACCATTGTGGTAAGAGTACTTGCGATAATAGCCGAGGTGACTTCCTCCGTACCGTCGATGGCCGCGCGCTCCAGGGGTTCTCCCGATTCTCGAATTCGAAAGATATTTTCGAGCACTACAATCGCATTATCGACCAGCATACCAATTCCGAGAGCAAGACCGCCGAGGGTCATAATATTAAGAGTGAAACCCCCGAAATACAGCAGAGCAAAGGTGGCTATTATTGAAACCGGAATAGCAGTAGCGATAATTACGGTACTTCTGAAATTACGCAGAAATATGAGCAAAGTAATAATGGCCAGAATTCCGCCGAAAATTGCGGAGGAACCTACATTTTTAATGGAACGCTGAATATAATCGGAAGTATCGACTATAGGTATTATTTTGATCTGGGGAATGTCACGATTGATGTTTTCGAGCTCTTTAAGCGCGCCTCGTGCGACCTCCACGGTATTTTTTCCCGATTGTTTGCTGACCGATAGTCTTATACCGGGCTGGCCGTTGACGCGTACGATCCTGGTAATTTTTTGCCACGAATCCTCGACGACGGCAATTTCCCTTAACTGAATCGGAACCCCCTGGCGAATCGCAACGACCGTATCTTCCAGTTGTTTCAGGTCTGTGTACTCTCCAGGCGTTCTTACTGTGATTTCGAAATTGCCCTGTTCGATATTTCCCGCGGGAATATTTACGTTCCCTTCGCGTACGCTCGTCAGGATTCTGTCCAAAGGTATTGACAAAGCATTGATTTTTGCCGGATCGAGATTTACGTGGATTTCGCGTTCAAGTCCGCCCCAGATGTCAACGGCGGCTACACCAGGTATTCGTTCGAGGCGGTATTTAACTTCGTCTTCCAAAATTCGTCGGGTCTGAACGGGATCCAGGTTGCTGGATGCCCCAAGAATCAGAATCGGGAAACTGGCAAGGTCGAATTTTCGCAGTGTGGGTCTGTCCACCTCTTCCGGCAGGCGTTGCACCACACGATCAAGGCGGTCACGGATATCGTTTGCGGCGGCGTCGAGATCGGTCCCCCAGGAGAAAGTCACCCGCACAGAGCTTTGGCCTTCGACCGATACCGAACTGACCTCTTCCACTCCGGGCACGGCACTCATGGCCTGTTCGATCGGACGCGTGATAAGCTCCTCGATCTCCTCCGGGCCTGCATTTTCGTAGCTGCAGGAAATGCTCAGGGTCGGGTATGAAATATCGGGCATAAGGTCGATCGGCAGCCGCAATAGAGAGATTATCCCGAGGAGAATCACGATTAGTACGACCATTATCGTGAAAATCGGGCGATGAACAGCAAAAGTCGATATCTTCATAAAATAATAAAAACTTCTAAATCATAAAAATAAGTTTATAAGTGGGCTAAAATGCCTGAAGTGAGCTAAAGCGGATTTTTTAACTTTAGGCACTTACAACTTTAGCCACTTTTAACTTTGGGTATTTTTTGGCTTTTCTAATTTTCGATTATTTTTCTTCCGGTAACGTAACATCGGCGCCATCCTCCAGAAGGTGGTTGCCTAATGTAGCTACAAAACCCGAAATTTCCGGTTTCAGAATTTCGACCTGTTCGTCGCTGACAATCCCTACTGTTACAGGGACAAACCTGGCCTTTAGATTATTCTTGTCGATAATAAAAACGCCCTGGGTGCCGTCCCTTCTTACCAGAGCTTCAAGCGGAACGAGTGTGGCATTCTTAACTATGGCGAATTCAATCCTTGCCCTTATGAACATTCCTGGTTTCAGCAGCAGGTCGGTATTTGGGATTTCAAGCTCCACCCGAGCCTGACGGGAACTTTCCAGTAGAAGCGGCGCTATGCGAATGATAGTCCCGGTAAAGGTCTTGTTCGGATAAGCATCGGTGCTGATAATCGCCCGCTGATCGATCTTAATTTTCGGATAATCTTTTTCCACAACATAAACGACCGCTGTCAAAATGTCATTTTCGAGAATGGATACTATCGGCTGATTGACCTGTAATAACGCCCCCTCGTCAACGAACCTCTCTCCGACAACTCTGGTTTGGTCGTCGGCCTCCCAAAAGGCCTGAACCTTTGTGTAGGACAATCTAAGCTCCGCGGCTTTTAAGGCGGCTTCTTTCTGAGCCACCTGAGCGAGCGAGACCTTGAGCTTTGTCTGGCCGGAATTCAATGCGGCTTCGGATTCGTCCAGCTCGGATACGGAGGCGATTTGTTTTTCGCGAAGCGCTTTCGCTCTTTCGTATTCCCGCTTGGCCAGTTCGAGGTCGCTGGCGCAATTTTCCGCATTTGCCCTTGCGACCTGCAATTCCGCCCTGGCCTGTTCTACCTGCTGGGTGAATTCCTCATCATCAATAATAGCTATTGTCTGATTCCTCTGGACGGTATCGCCGAAATTTACCAGAAGCTGTTTTAACCAGCCGGACACTTTCGGTGCAACAACGAATTGAGACCGCGGCTCGAGAGAGCCGGTAAAAACTCCTATATCGCTAATCTTATCTTTACGAATAGGTTGAGTTTCTACAGCTACTGCAGTGGCTCGACGTTCTAATCCAACATCTCCGGCGGAGACAATACGCCGATATGTCAGCCAGACGAGACCGGCAAGGATTGCTGATGTGAGTAGCACTAAAAATAACTTTTTCATCTTCTTTCCAAATAACGATAAACAAATCAGAAAACCTGATTTCAAACAGGCATTTTAATCAAATTTCTTTCTAATGTCAATATTCTGATGACTGAAAGAATATATCTAAGGTTTTTATCTCAATTCTTGCATTGGAAAATCCTCTTTTGTATAATAACAGTTTTGTATTTTGAGTAAGTACTCATATTACTTATTTAGGCAGTGGCATCAAGCTGAAGCCGGATAAGCTACGAATTTTATTGAAAAACGGATGCCGGAAATGATTGAAAAAACGCCCGAAAATGGAAGCCAAAATGAAAGTGCTAAGAAGGAATCCCAACATGCATACGAATCGCAAAATGTGAATCCAAAAAAGCATGGGTGGTTTCGGCGAAATATCACCAGAGCGGTTATAATTATTGCCGCGATAGCAGTACTGATTGTGATTGTGGTAATAATACCAAAACGAAAAAAGTCTGCCGAACCCACTCCCGCTGCTCCCGTTAACGTCACTGTAATAAAGGTTGATCCTGAACCTCAGTTCTACGACACATTCGACCTGCCTGCGGTAATCGAGCCGAACCGGATTGTCACCATCGCCGCCGAGGTAGAGGGACGCGTCGAACGTATCCCATTCGCAGAAGGTAGCAGAGTTAAAGTGGGTGACTTACTTGTTAAACTCAACGAGGATATTATAAGGCCCCAGTATGAAATTGCCGAAGCGCAACTCGAACGGGACAAGATCGAGTTCGATCGTATGAAAGAATTAGTCGAAAATGATGCCACGTCCCGCAGCGACCTGGACAATGCCACCGCCGGCCTGGCTACAAGCAAAGCACAACTGGAACAGGCGCGAGCCCGCCTGGAGCGGACCAGCATTCTTGCTCCTATAAGCGGTGTGCTCAACAATATCCCGATAGAGGAAGGGGAATACGTTCAGCTGGGAATGCCGGTTGCGGAAATCGTGGATACCGATTCGGTTAAGGTAGTGGTAGATGTGCCGGAAAGGGACATTACGTTCTTCGAAGTCGGAGCCGAAGCCGAGGTGTTTTTTACCTACCAGGACCGTGAAAAATCAATGACCGGGAAGATTAATTTCATCAGTGAGGTAGCTGACCCCCAAACCCGCTCCACAAGTATGGAGATTATTCTTAACAATGAGAAAGGATTTCTTCGCAGCGGCCTGATCGTACGTGTGCGCCTGACCAGACGGGTATTAAAAGATGCTATTTTAATCCCGTTGCAGGCGGTTATTCCGATGGAGACCGGTTATGCCGTCTATGTAGTCAATTCTGAAACGGCGCAGCGTCGCGAAGTAGAGCTTAGAACTATGACTATAAAGGGAGACCGTATCCAGGTGACAAAGGGCCTGGAGGCCGGTGAGAAGTTAATCATCTCCGGGCATCGTTTTGTAGCTCCCGGACAAAAAGTTAATGTTGTGGAAGATAAAATATGAGTTTGCAAGCCGGGGTCTGCACCACAATGGTCGATGCGGTGAGCTAAAATCCCCCCTGCAAGATTTTATGCGAACGATATGATAATAACCGATGTAGCCATAAAGAACCGAACCACCGTAGCCGTCCTTGGTCTTATCATCATCCTGATGGGCGGATACAGCTATCTCACTTTACCACGTGAGGCGGCCCCTGATATTCCTATCCCATACATTCTGGTAACGACGACGTATGAAGGTGTCTCACCGGAGGACATTGAAACCTCCGTCACGATGAAAATCGAGAAAGAGCTCAACGGTATCCGCGGCGTTGAGGAAATCACATCGAGCAGCGCCGAAGGTATGTCTCTAATCAGCGTGGAATTTACGCCTGACGTGCCCAGCGAAGTAGCCCTGCAGCGAGTCCGTGACCGTGTTGACATCGCCCAGGCCGACCTCCCGCAGGAGGCGGACGAGCCTGTCATCAAAGAAATCAACTTCGCAGAGATGCCCATCATGCTCATCAGCATTTCCGGCGAGATATCACCCGTGGTTCTTAAGGAAATCGCCGACGATATACAGGATACTCTCGAGGCTGTCCCCGGTGTGCTCAAAGTAGATATGGCCGGAGATCTGGAACGGGAAATCCGGCTGGAATTCGATCCCGAGCGGATTTCCGAATATAATCTGACAATCGCAGAGGTTCTTGCGTTAATACCATCGGAAAACGTTAATATCTCCGCAGGCAGCCTGGATACCAAGGGAACAAAATTCAACGTTCGTATTCCCGCCGAATTCGTCTCACCGGAAGAGGTCGATCATTTGCTGCTTACGGTACGGGACAAAAAACCTATATATCTATCTGATGTTGCTGCAGTACGATATACGTTCAAGGACCGTACAAGCTTTTCGCGTCTTAATGGAGTCTCCAACATCACTCTGAGTATAACCAAACGGGTAGGTGCAAACGCAGTTCAAGTCTCCGATTATATCAAGGAAGTCATAAACAAGGCACAGGAGCAGGTTCCCGCCGCGGTAAAATTAGATATCACCTTCGATATGTCGAAAATGGTTCGCAATATGGTGGCCGACCTGGAAAATAACATTCTTTCGGCCCTGATTCTGGTCACTATAGTGCTGCTGCTGTTTCTTGGCTGGCGCCCGAGTACTATCGTGGCAATGATTATTCCTCTGAGCATGCTGATTACATTTTTCCTCGTGCAGATGCTGGGATATACGCTGAATATGATTGTACTTTTCAGCCTGGTGCTGGTATTGGGGATGCTTGTCGATAATGCCATCGTGATTGTGGAAAATATCTATCGACATCTCCAACTCGGTTACAGTCGTATAGATGCATCTATTCTCGGCGCACGTGAGGTCGCCTGGCCGATTACAACGTCCACATTTACGACGGTCTGTGCGTTCCTGCCTATGATATTCTGGCCCGGTATCATGGGCGATTTCATGAAATACCTGCCTATTACTTTAACTATAGGATTGCTGGCCTCGCTGTTCGTTGGACTTGTGTTCAATCCTACGATCTGCTCGATTTGGACGGGTCGATCACCGGCCCCACGTCAAATGGATCACTGGTTTATTCGAGGTTATCGTCGTATCCAGCACGCAGGACTAAACAATCCCGGGACGGCGTTGTTTTTGGCTTTCTGCCTGCTGCTCGGATTGGGTACTTTGTATGGAAAAATCGGCAAGGGTACGGAATTTTTCCCGGAGGGTGACCCGGATCGTGCCGTCATTGATGTTCGCGCTCCACAGGGTACAAACATTCATGAAACCGACCGAATCGCCGCCTTAATCGAAAAGCGTATTGAACCTTATAAGAAATGGATCGAGTACATTGTTACCAATGTAGGTTCCTCGGGAAGCGGTACGGGAGACCTGATAGCCACTGTCGGCGGACCGCATCTGGCCGGCATTACCATGGTATTCTATGACTACGTGGATCGCGAACGACCGTCAAATGAAATCATTGCAGAGGTTCGCAAAGCCATCGCGGATATCGCAGGCGCCGAGATCAAAGTCCAGAAAGAAGAAATGGGCCCGCCAACCGGCGCACCGGTTACAGTTCGTGTAATTGGTGAAGATTTCAAGACGCTTGAGGCATTGTCGGAACAGGCCAAACGTCTGATTGCCAATGTGCCTAATGTCGTCAACCTCCGCAGCGACCACGAAGCCAGACGGCCCGAGCTTGCTTTTACAGTTGATCGTCGTGTCGCAATGCTTCTGGGTGTCAATACGGCTACGATCGGGAACTTCTTAAAAATGGCTATCTTCGGCAGTAAAGTCGGAACCTACCGTCAATTCAACGATGAGTATGATATCACGGTACGCCTTCCTGTGAAGGACCGCCGCAAAATCGACGATCTCTATCGCCTGCAAATACCCAATATTTACGGTCAGGCCGTGCCGCTTAGCTCCCTCGGCAAGCTCGAATATCGAGGTGGATACGGCACAATCAACCGGGTTAATCAAAAACGTGTCATCACTCTTACCGCCGATGCAGAGGGACGTCTTAGTTCAGAGGTTCTGGCGGACGTTCAGAAACGTCTAAGTGAGCTTAAGTTGCCGCTCGGTTATGAAATTCGCTATGCCGGTGAAAAAGAAGAACAGGATAAAGCCCGGGCGTTTCTATCCAAGGCCTTTGCTATTGCCCTGCTGCTGGTGACCCTTGTGCTTGTTATACAGTTCAACTCCATGATGATACCGTTTATTATCATGACCACTGTTGTTCTCTCACTCATCGGAGCGTTGACGGGATTGCTTATCTGTGACCTGCCCTTCGGCATCATTATGACGGGTATTGGTGTCATAAGTCTGGCCGGTGTAGTTGTGAATAATGCCATCGTTCTTCTGGCATACACTCGGCAGTTACAGCACCGGGGGATGGGTTTAATCGAAGCGGCCGCCGAGGCGGGTGTCACGCGCCTGCGGCCGGTAATGCTAACGGCATTAACTACAATCACTGCTTTAATCCCGATGGCCATCGGGATATCTTACGATTTTCACACATTCAGTTGGGCCACGAAAAGCGAGTCCACACAGTGGTGGAGAAATATGGCGGTGGTTGTCATGTTCGGCCTGGGTTTCGCAACGATCCTGACACTGGTTGTTGTTCCCTCGCTTTACGTAATGCTGAGTCGCCTTTCCATAAAGCTCGGATTCAAAAGTATCGGTGCCGAGGATTCGGCACATAAGTCGAAACAAACTGATTTGAAACCAGCGTCGAATATTTGATTGGTCGTAGTTCCCTGCGGCTTAGCTTTTATCTTTTATTCCGAGGTCATCTTTTGTGATGATACTCTCGAATTTGTAGCCTGCCATGGTAATATTTTCCTCCGCTCCCTGTTTGCGGTCGATAACGCTGACTATTCTTTCGACTTTCGCTCCCGCTTCGGTGATAACTTTGGCAGCTTCGAGGACCTGTCCGCCTGTAGTGGCGATATCCTCTACCAGCAGTACTACATCGCCGGCCTTTAAGAGGCCCTCTACCAATTTTCCCGTACCGTAGCCTTTCTTGCTGTTGCGAACGATTATCCAGTTTTTGCCGGAAGCGATTGCAGTCGCTGCGGCTAAAGCAACTCCGCCCAATTCCGCTCCGGCGATCAGAGTGACATCATCGGTGACATGTTCGGCGAATTCTTCACCAAGCGCCTTGAGAATATCAGGGCACGTCTCGAAAAGGTATTTGTCCAGGTAGTATTTGCTTTTTTTCCCGCTGCGAAGGGTAAAGTCCCCTTCCAGATACGCAGTTTCTTTTATCCGTTTTATCAGTTCTTCTCTGGTCATTTTCTTTCTTCTTTTTAAACTTTAAGTTCCACTTTTCTGTTAAGTTCTTTTCTGTATTTTCTGAGTAAAGGTGTAACAACGCTTTTTATGAATTCATCGACCTGCTGTGGTGCCCTGCCGATGTAATTTTTAGGATTCAGCACTTTTTTAAAATCAATTTTATCGAAGTCGATATCAGCTCTTAACCGGTCTATTAAATCGTTAGACCTGCCGAACTGTTTGACCTGTGCCGCTGCGGCTTGTGAATGGAGTCTTATTTTTTCATGCAGGACCTGCCTGTTTCCCCCGGCTTTTACCGCCGCCATGAGGATATTTTCAGATGCCATAAAGGGCAATTCCGCAACAACACGGGCGGCGATGACATTCGGATAGACCACGAGGCCGCCTGTGACATTGATGAGGATTTGTAAAATCCCATCGACGGCTAAAAACGCCTCGGGAATGACAACCCTCCTGTTGGCCGAATCGTCAAGTGTCCTTTCAAGCCACTGCTCGGACGCCGTCA
>CAYVXS010000045.1:0-11906 GCA_964454885.1 uncultured Pirellulales bacterium | reverse complement strand
CGCCACGGTCCAGTTTCCGCTGACATTACTGCTCGTCTCAACACCGGAGAATGTCGCAGCCGAGAGAACACCCGCCTGATGGCTGCAAACCACGAGACCTATATATACCGGATCGCTCATTGTAACCTGCATGGTCGAAGCTGTTTGTCTGCCGTTAATTGGTTCCCAGTTAACACCGTCAACGCTGCGTTCGCTTGTAATTGTGTTACCTGTACGGGTAATCTTCAGCCAAACAGGAAGCTCAGCGGCGTAATCCCCGGCACCTGAGTTTATCTCAGCAACGTTTCCACTCGTTGTAGTTCGATACTGCAGAGCCGTAGAACCACTCGCATGAAAGAGTGAGGCTGCCATTATTGAGTTCGCCTCGAGCGTCTGACGAATCATAATGCCGGCTTTAGTGTTTACATCGCGTTCCTGAAGACTGTCAAGCCGTGCTATGATCGAACCGTCACCGGTTAGCTGTTTATAAACGTATCTGAACCGGTCGGCAGTGCCCCAGATATCAGCGCCTCCACCGCTCATGACAATAGTCCCCGGAGAAGTTTCTTCGAATTTGACGGCGCTGCCGTGATAATACAACCTTACGCTATCCGCACTATATGCTGTCCAGTTCTGAGCCGAATCGAAAGTAAGCGAGGCTTCAGACTTTGTTACACTGCCTGTATTATCATATAGCAGAGGGGCAGAATACTTGTGAGAGTAAACGATATCGGTTTCAAGGGAATCGCCCTTAAGATAACCGATGGTTGATCCGTTAGTAGTGTCCTCATATCCATCCGCCCATGTCTGATAGATCAAGTTGCTGCCTTCCTCTTCTTCAGGGATGTCATTGTAGGACTCGAAATCTTCGAATATGATATAATCGATTGTTGAGAAGCTCCATGTATCACCGGGCCATAACGGGTATGATTCGGCGTTATTGACCTCATCGACACGCCAGAAGTAGGTTGAGCCAAGATCAAGCATTGGAATATACTGGCTCTGATTCACAGTTGACATAGGAGCGGTACCATCAATCACTGTCTGCTCATCAGTGCTCAGATATACCTGATGCTGTTCGGCCTCTCTGCCGGGGCGCCAACGAAGTGTTTCATCGACAGACACATCACTTGCCCCTGTAGCAGGATAAGGTTCTCGTGCCAGAACGGGTATGTATGTAAACCGCACCTCGCTAAGGCCGTAATTTGGAACAGGGATTGTATCACTCCAGTTGCTGTGAGCAATTATTCGGACCGATTTGGCCGATATATCACCAAATTCAACAACTGTATTATATTCATACCCATTCGTTCCGGGAGCCAGAGCAAATTCCGGAACATCGGTCAATTCCGTCCAGTTTATCCCATCCTCCGAGTACTCAACAGTAACTTCCCTGAAACCGGCCCTCCAGAGAAATAATCCATCGTTATAGTTCCAGACCAGCATCTCGTGCAGCTTATAAAGTTTGTCGAAATCATAACGGATCCAGACAGGTTCCACATCGGTGCCGCTGCTTAACCACATATCCTGGGTATTATTCGAATGCAGGTTCATATTGTTAGAATCAAGTCCTGATTCATTTATAGTATTATTCGGATCATTATCCGCGGAATTGCTGATTGCTCTGACGATGATATCCTCCGAAGGTATCTTATATGCGTAAGGCTCAACCGTGAATTGCCATACATCCCCCTTAGATACTACCGAATCGGGGGGTGCACCGACTTCATCGACCCGCCAGTAAATAGTTGTGCCATACTCCATGCGGCCAAGATCATAGCTGTTGACATCCACTGCCTCGATAACGGTAGCACTTAATGTATCCGTTATTGTCGCATTTTCAACATCGTCGATGTTCGTACCATAATATATATTATGTGTGTCCGCCGATTCCCCTGGTTTCCAGCTCAATGTAATATCTCTCGGCACATAATCAGCACCATCTTCGGGAACAGGTCCAGAAGCTGATGTTTTCTCAACTAAAACAGGTTCGACATACTCACCTTCATAGAATCTCACGTTATCTATCCAGATAGTACCGGCTTCATAAGCCATGAGGAAAACAACATCTGCAGGATTCACTTGTGAGCTAAAAACAGGCGTTGTTACGTAATATTCGTTCCATTCCGTAGTAATGGTAACCGTTTGTGCCCCGTATCCGGTATTTGGAGCCTGGTCAAGCTCCGGTTTGAGCATTATCTGCCGATCACCCACATCACATTTAAGAAAGGCCGCAAACGTATAATGCTTACCTTGTTCGAAAACAAGACCCGGGTACTTAAAAAATACATCCCAAAAATTTGCACCAGCCTGAGGAAGATCAGCCTCCATACAATAGTCACCCTCAGCCGGATCGTCCGTAACCACTTCGAATGTGGCATTGCCATTAGTAATCCAGGGATCAAGAACGCCATCCTCAAAACCACCATTAACCAGTATATCTTCGTAATCTTGTGCAAAGCTGGAACCGAATCCCATGAGCCCTATTAATAGGGTTGTTGTCAGCAAAACTAATTTTACTCTCATGATATGTTCTCCTTCCTATCAGTCGCATTGCGACTTAACTTTATTCACTTCTATTTATATATTAACACGATAATAACATACTCAGGATTGCCTCATACCGGTTGCGAAGCCTCGTACTGAAAGAGATTTTCTCGCCCGGAATAATGTTAATTAAAACTGATATGACCTCCTTCCTTCAAACATCTTAGTACATTTCCACGCCTTTATGATGGGTATATCGTTTCTAATTATAAGGATGATCATGTCCTGCGACCAACCTGATATTTCCATACATAAGTTTACCGTAGTGGTATTAAGAAGGAACAAAGTAAATGAAATTTAATACGCACAGGTACCACATACAGATTATATTTATACTAAATATTAAACTTTAAGTCAATAGTAAAATTTGCCCATTAATACCCGTTTTGGCAATTGCGAATGAACCATTGTTAAATCGTTATCTTTGGCGTACAATGCATATATGGATCTGGGGCAAGACAAAAACGTCGAAAAAATCGCAGCCCGGCTTGGAAAAAACGCCGGTAATTCGGAATTAATCCGGGTCGAGGGAACCTGGGGCTCTTTCGCCCGATGCCTTGCTGCATATATCTCAAAAAAAATCTCCCGTCCGATTCTGTATATCTGTGCCCACATCGATGACGCCGAGAAGACCGCTGATGATGTTCAAACATTCGGATGTGACAGCGTCGAGTCGTTGAGCGCCTGGGAAGGCAAGGAGGATTTGGCCGACGCAACAGATGAAATCAGGGCACAGAGATTAAAACTCGTATCACGCGTTTCAAATGAAAACTATAATAAAAACAAAAATCCTTTTATTACCGCCTCGATACAGGCCCTTTGTCAGCCTATACCTAAACCTCAGGCCTTGGAAGCAGGCAGTATGCAACTGCAGGTTAACGGACAGATATCGCCGGAAGAATTAGTCACCTGGCTGCTCGAAAACCATTTCGAGCGGGTTGACAGGATTGATTTACCGGGTCAGTTTGCCAGGCGAGGCGGGATTATTGATATTTTTGCCCCACTGATTGACGAAAAGATACTGTCAGGCAAAGAAATCCAGGGGATGCCTCAGAGTACCGAACCTTTCAGGATCGAATTTTTCGGTGACACTATTGAAAGTATCCGCGAGATCAATCTGGACACCCAGCGTTCAAGCCGACAGATAGAAAGTATCAGGATAATCTCCGCTGTATGCGGGACCGCTACAGAACAAAGGGAAAATTTCATAAATATTCTGCCTGAAAACACCATTATTATATTCGAAGAACCGAACGAGATTCAGGAAGTTGCACAGGTTTTTATCGCGAGATCCGAAGATACGAGCTGCTTATATAACTGGTCGGATATTTACGCCGCGTTGAAAAATTTTACACAACTGCATATCTGCAGATTCGCGCCGTCTCAGCCGGAAGATTTTATCAGGATCGACATTAAAAGTGTACAGCAATATCAGCACAAGGCAACCTCAATCTGGGCCGGTCATAAAGCTGCACTCGAGGAGCTGGTGACCGAATCCAAACAGGGAAAAAATGTACTGCTTTACTGTGAAAGCCCGGCGGAAATTAATCGAGTCTCAGAAATTATCAGGGACCTCAATAAGGAAATCCCTCCCCGTTTTAAGCTGCTTTTGGGCTTCGTACACCAGGGCTTCGTTATAAATTCCCTGCGTACTATCGTCATAAGCCACCATGAGCTTTTCGGACAATACACTCTCCGACAAAGACGCAGACCCACACGGGCAACCGCACCGATCGAAAGTCTCAGCGATTTGCAGGAAGGCGATTATGTTGTACATACTTCTTACGGTATAGGAAAATTCTTAGGTATAGAAACTATCCGGGAAGAAACCGGGACTAATGAATACCTGACAATCGAATACGCCGAGGCTGTGAAAATCCAGGTCTCAGTCCGCAATATCGCACTGGTCCAGAAATACATAGGCACAAGTCCGGCACGGCCGAAACTCAGCAAAGTAGGCTCGAAAAAATGGCTTAAACAAAAAGAAAAAGTCACACGCTCGGTCCAGGACATGGCCGCCGAACTTCTCGAAGTCCAGGCAAAAAGGCAGGCTGCGGGAGGAATTGCATTTTCCCAGGACTCAAACTGGCAGGTTGAATTCGAAGAATCGTTCGCTTACCAGGAAACACCCGACCAGACAACCGCCATTAAGCAAATCAAAGAGGATATGCAGCAGCCATTTGTAATGGACAGGCTGCTATGTGGTGATGTCGGTTACGGAAAGACCGAACTTGCCATGCGTGCGGCGTTCAAGGCCGTAGAGAACGGCAGACAGGTTGCCGTCCTGACACCGACAACTGTTCTAAGCGTCCAGCACGGCAGGACTTTTTCAGAGCGGTTCGCGGATTTCCCCGTCTGGATAGAGGTCCTAAATCGTTTCAAAACAACCAAAGAAGCCAGGGAAATAATCGCCCAAACAAAAGCGGGGAAAATCGATATCCTCATAGGAACACACAGGCTCTTTAGCGGGGACATCAGATTCAAAGACCTCGGGCTTCTAATCATCGACGAAGAGCAGCGTTTCGGCGTTGAGCATAAAGAGAAATTAAAAAAACTGCGGGTCAACGTGGATATCCTCACAATGACGGCCACACCTATCCCGAGAACACTGCACATGTCACTGTTAGGCCTGCGGGATATAAGCTCGCTGGGAACACCGCCGTTAGACAGAAGAAGCATCGTCACTAAAGTCACCGCCTATGACAAACATCTTATCGCCAAAGCAATATATCAGGAATTGAACCGGCAGGGCCAGGTGTTCTTCCTGCATAACAGGGTCAAGTCGATTGAAAAAAAGGCATGGGAGATTCAAAAACTTCTCGGTGATGCCAGGGTCGGAATAGCACACGGACAGATGACTAAAAGCGAGCTTGAAACTGCAATGATAGAATTTGTCATGGGAAACATCGATGTTCTCGTATGTACCACGATTATCGAATCGGGACTGGATATACCCAATGCAAACACAATTTTTATCAACGACGCGGACAGGTTCGGCCTGGCCGAGCTGCATCAGCTTCGCGGTAGAGTGGGAAGATACAAACACCGGGCATACGCCTATATGCTGCTGCCTATGTCACGACCGATCACGCCTCTGGCAGCTAAGCGTCTAAAGGCCATCGAAGAATATTCTCATTTGGGAGCTGGTTTTCGAATCGCCCTGCGGGACCTGGAGATTCGTGGAGCAGGCAATATCCTTGGGCCTGAGCAATCCGGCCACATACAGACGGTGGGTTATCAAATGTATTGCGAATTGTTGGCCAATGCCGTTAGAAGATTGAAAAATGAGCCGGTAGAATTGATACCGACAGCAGTCATCGATTTGGGATTTGCAACGTATATACCCAAAGATTATATCCCAATCAATAGAAGTAGATTGGATGCATACCGCAAAATAGCCGTAGCTAAAGCCACCGAAGACCTCGAACAAATACAGGCCGAATTCGCCGATGTTTACGGCCCTGTGCCGGAAGAAGTCGGGCTGCTGCTGGATTTGGCGGAACTGCGAATTAAGGCAGGTAAACATCATATCAAAAGTATTGTTGTTTCCGACCAGGACCTTATTTTTACTTTCGAGAAGGATTGCAGCAGTAATGTTCAGACCTTGTTTGCACAAACATCCGGAAAAATTCGAATATCCGATCAGAATGTGGTCTATATGCGCCTGGCAAAGAACTATTTCGAACCGAAAACACTGATAAATATCCTGCGAAAAATGTTTGCCGTTAATAATCGAGTGTATTGTGACACTACCAAATAAAAGGAGAAAAACCATGTGGAACAACAGGATAATTACTATAATTTTAGTTTTAGTCGGAACTTCGTTAACGGATTATTGTATAGCAACTGCGAACAAAGAAGGTCTCTCTCCACTGGACGAACTGCCGGCACACATAAAACAGGTCACCCAGTTCGGTCAGAGAGCGGATTTCTCGCACGATGGTAAACGCATACTATTCATCGAAAAAACCTTCGGTGACGTCTATGAAGTCGAATTAGAGACGAAAATCATCCGCCCGAAGACACACCACTACTACCATGAAGGTTATACACGAGCTTTGTATCTGGCCAATGGTGATATACTTCTTTCCGGAGCACGACAATTCGATGTCAATAACCCGCAGGTAAGCCGAAGCGAAAGAAATGCCGAATTGTGGGTATTGAATAAAGACCTGACGACTCCGCCTGTGCCTCTCGGCGAGAAATGTTCCGAAGGCCCCGCCGTTTCCCGCAGGAATATGCGAATCGCCTGGACACAGCAAGGAGCATTCTACCTTGCTGATATTGTTTATGAAAACGGCAAACCAAAACTGGCAAATAAAAAGAAGATTTTAGACGTGCAGGATTTACCCTTTAGGTGTAATCTGGAAACGCAGAACTTCCGGCCGCCGGATGAGAAAGAGTTGATATTCAGTGCCTACAATTACCAGGGCACGGAAGTTATGGGCCTGGATATAGAAACAGGTAAAGTCGTCAACTATTCACTGGCACCGAATCAGTACGATGAGCCGGAAGGAATATTCCCGGATGGCAAACATACGCTCGTCGAGTGCGACAAGCATATTCTCAGAGGAATACACTATAACGATATCTACAAACTGGCCCTGGACGGTTCCGGGCGGACGGAACGCCTGACGTTTTTTGCAGATTATCCCGGATATAAATCCACCAATCCGGTGGTAAGTGACGACGGCCGATACATGGCGTTCCAGTATGCTAAAAGAGGTGACCTTGCCGGAGTCGGAAGAGGAATCCTTATCTTCGATTTGGATATGTACGAAAAAACAAAGAAATCTCGGGACAATTAGTGCCATGAATCTTAGAAACAACATATATCCCAATGTAAACAAAATGAAAGGAGACACTATGAAAAAGCAATTCCATATTTTCCTGTTATCGAGCATATCAGTACTGCTTTCTTTTGGAGCGGGATGTCAGGATACGGGAAGATTCGCCGTTTCAGGTAAAGCCGGTACATTAGGAGTCGGACCGGAATTTACCACAAAGTTAGCCACGGATATAAATATTCGGGTCGGATTAAATACATTAGACATCGATTTAGACGATAAAGATATCGAAGACGTTGATTATGACCTCGGGATAGACCTTTCTTCATTATCGGCGATAGTTGACTGGCATATTTTCGACGATCCTTTCAGAATCAGCGGCGGTTTTATTTCGATGAATAACAAAATAGAGATGGACGCCAGACCAAATAACAGTGTCGAGATCGGCAATACAATTTACACCCCGGCCCAGATAGGGACATTAACAGGCCGTGTTGATATTGACGGCTTGTCACCTTACCTGGGAATAGGCTGGGGCAATCCATTCGCCGGCAAACGAAGGTGGGGTTTCACGGTCGATATGGGTCTGGCTTTCACGGATTCTCCCGATGTTAAATTGTCTTCAACCGGTATAGTTACTTCGGCCGATTTGGAAAAAGAAAGAAGAGATATAGAAGACGACCTCGATTCTATCAAGGTTTATCCAGTGATTACTCTCGGGCTTTTCTTCAGATTCTAAACGACTTAATCCAAAATCACTAAATTACAAATTTATAAATATTCTATTTGAGCCTGCCGGCCGGGCTTGTCGGCGGTATATTCTTATCGTACTGCGGAAAAAAACCGGGATTTTCCCGAGCCGACGGACCTGTAATAAAAGAAAAATTAAAATTGCAATTTTGCCGGCAAAATCTTAGATTAACAGGGTATTTTATCTGTTTCTATCAAGGAATAACTCATGACAGAGGCCCAACCGACCCGTGAAGAGGCATTATTGCTGCTGAAAAAATATAACACGAATGAAGGCCTGATTAAACATGCTCTGGCTGTTGAGGCTGTGATGCGTTATTGCGCCCGTAAACGCGGTCAGAATGAGAACAAATGGGGGATCATCGGATTAATTCACGATTTGGACTACGAGAAATTCCCCGAGCAGCACTGCCGAAAAACCCAGGAGATTCTGGCCGGTGAAAACTGGCCCGCCGATTACATCCGGGCGGTCCTTTCTCATGGATGGGGAATATGCACCGATACCGAACCGCTAAGCGAGATGGAAAAGGTCCTCTATGCAGTTGATGAATTGACCGGGCTGGTAGCGGCTACGGCACTGGTTCGGCCGAGCAGGAGCGTATTGGATATGAACGCAAAATCGGTTAAAAAGAAATGGAAAGACAAATCTTTCGCCGCCGGTGTAAACCGGGAAGTAATCGAAAAGGGAGCCGAGCTGCTGAAAATGGAATTAAGTGAATTAATCACCGATGTTATTATGGGAATGAGGGAAGTGGCTGATGAAATCGGATTGAAAGGAAACCCGGATATTTCAGGATAAGTGTATTATGTACAAATATATCATCGTTTCAATTACAATAATCCTGCTGGCCTGCGGATGCGATAGCGGCACTCAAACAGGGCTGACGAACGCGGAATTAGAGCGAATCGCTTACTCACAGAATATCGAGCTTGCCGAAGCCGCCGGTAAGCCCGTCCTTATGATCGGCGGCGAAGCCGTCACCTGCGAAGAAATAATTAATTCACCCACGGAACTTGGTGATCTGTTTATAGCACCTGTGGAATATTTCAGACCCATCGCAGAACTGACCGATCTCGAGCAATTCAAGGAACGGGCCCGGCTGCCGATGAAAGAAATTTTAACGCAGAAAATCTCGAACATCCTGCTGTATCAACAAGCCAAAAGACAGCTCGGAGATAACGCCGAGGAATATATAGACAAGGAGGCGGAGTCCGAATTAAGAAAACTTGTCCTTCAATTCGGCGGTGACCAGGCCAAAGCCGACGAGTGGCTTAAAGAAAAAAGATTAGACCGCAACAGCTACAAAGAACGGCAAAAAAGGACAATTCTCATCGAATGGTATGTCCACTCGAAGCTGCGCGACGACAGACCGATCACTTACCGTGAGTTAAAAGATCGTTACGAAAAAATGAAGGACGAATATTTCTACAGAGAACCGATGATCCAGTTCAGCCTGATTGATATTCAACCTGCAAAGCTGGAAGCGGCGGACCCGAACGAAAGACAACTGCTTGCAGAAAAAGCTGCCGACGAATTGCTGACCCGGATAAATGCCGGGGAAGATTTCGCCGAGCTGGCAAAGACATCACCATACTCGCATGGGCATATGCGCCAGTTCGGCGGACAGTGGAAACCTGTCAAGCCGGATTCTCTGGCTCCGCCTTATGACGTTCTTGCAAAAGCGGCCCAAAATACGGAACCCAACCAGGTAGAATTAATCAAAACACCCGAACATATATTTATTATGAAACTTCAACAGAAGCAATTAGCCGGCTATGAGCCTTTCGAGTACGTGCAGGGATATGTCAGGCAGGCGGTTCTTTATGACCGACAGAACGAGCTTCTTGAGAAATTAAATGCCATTGTTCAGCAACAGGCCGATCTCGGCCAGACGGATGAATTCATAGATTACTGCCTGGAACAAATACACCAGATTTGCAATCAGGAAAAAACTGAAAAGCCGCGATAAATTATTTTTCACCGGTTTCAAACATGGAGTTTCAGGATGGGAATTTTGGCACACGGTATCGACCTTGTTGATTTTCCACGTATCGAAGAGATGATACAGCACCACGGCAAGCGCTTTATAAACAGGATTTTCACCGCCGACGAGCAGGCTTACGCCGAAAAGAACAGGAACCGTGTGGAGAAATATGCCGGCCGCTTTGCAGCCAAAGAGGCTGTCTTGAAACTGATAGGAACAGGCTGGCGGGGTAAAATCGCCTGGACGGACATAGAAGTTATCAATAACGGCAGCGGCCAGCCGCAGGTCAATCTGGACGGGGAGGTAAAAAAAATCGCAGATAAACTCGGAATCTCACAGATAACTATCAGTATTACTCATACCGCAAATTTCGCAATAGCTTCCGCCGTTGCACTGGCACAATCAGATGAAAGCAAATGAGTTCGATTGTGTTGTTATAGGTGGAGGTCACGCCGGTGCCGAAGCGGCCCACGCCGCCGCAAGAATCGGGACAAAAACCTGCCTGATAACCATAAGCAAAGACACGATTGCCAAGATGAGCTGCAATCCTGCGATCGGTGGTCTAGCCAAGGGCCAGATGGCGCGCGAAGTTGATGCGATCGGTGGCCTGATGGGCCTGGCGACAGACACAACGGGAATCCAGTTCCGCCTGCTCAATCGCTCGAAAGGCCCGGCCGTTCAGTCTCCACGGGCGCAAACAGATAAATACAAATATAAAGATTACATCCGGATGCTGCTCGAACAGACACCAAACCTGAACATCATCGAAACACAGGCCCTGCAGATTCTAACCGAAAACAATCATGTTCGGGCCGTGACATGCAGCAATGGCGAAATATATCACACTCCGACAGTAATTCTTACTACGGGGACATTTCTCCGCGGATTAATGCACATAGGGACGGAGCAATTTCCCGGCGGACGTCTCGACGAGCCTGCCTCAAACGAACTGTCGGAAAGCCTCCTTCAGATAGGACTCGAACTCGGAAGGCTCAAAACCGGTACGCCAGCCCGACTGGATGGGCAAACGGTCGATCTGGATAAGCTCGAAATCCAATACGGGGACGACAAACCATATCCCTTTTCATTTATGACCGACCAGATAAACCGGCAGCAAATCCCCTGCTGGATTACCTATACCAACGAGCAAATCCATCGATTAATCCGTGACAATCTGGATCGCGCCCCGCTTTATACAGGGCAAATCACTTCCACAGGCCCGAGATACTGCCCGAGCATCGAAACGAAAATCGTACGTTTTTCCGACAAGGACCGGCACCAGATATTCCTGGAACCGGAAGACAAGCAAAGGACAACAATTTACTGTAACGGGATAAGCACTTCATTGCCGAAGGACATCCAGGAACAGATACTCAAACTTTTACCGGGAACGGAGAACGCCCGGATAGTTCACTACGGCTATGCAATAGAGTACGATTATTGCCCGCCGATTCAGCTCAAATCCAGCCTGGAAACTAAAAAAATATCCGGTCTGTTTTTAGCCGGACAAATTAACGGGACCAGCGGCTACGAAGAAGCTGCGGGACAGGGAATTATCGCAGGTATTAATGCTGCAAGAAAATTACAGGCCAAAGAGCCGGTCGTCCTCGGTAGAGACCAGGCGTATATCGGTGTGATGATCGACGATTTGCTGACCAAAGGAATCAACGAGCCATATCGAATGTTTACTTCAAGGGCCGAGTATCGCCTGTCACTGAGGGCGGACAACGCGGACAGGAGATTAACACAAATAGGCAATTCCGTCGGATTAGTCAACCATCAGCGGTGGGCAAAGTTCCAGGGCAAACTTGAGAAAATAGATCAATTAAAAAATTACCTCAAAGAAAACCGCTCGGGC
>CAYVXS010000044.1:7838-12027 GCA_964454885.1 uncultured Pirellulales bacterium | reverse complement strand
ACCACCGATATCGTGGTTGATTATAATCTGGTTCCCGACGGCCGGGACAGAGCGAAGGGATACCTCGTGGCGGCTACCGGTGAGCTTCTCAGGAAAAAGCTCCGGCTTTCCAGGGAGGCACATCTGAATTGCACGCTGATGGATGTCGATGCTTTGGCGGTCTTAAATTGCTTCAATGAGATTGAGAAACCCGTGGCCGATCATGGTACCGCCGTTTTGAATATCGGCAGTCAATACACTACCCTGGCTGTCGAAGGAAATAACGGCCTGCCGTTTGTCCGGAACCTCAGTTATTCCGGTGAAGATGTGATTAAACATATCGCCGAACAAAACAGCATGACGACCGAAGATGTACGCAGGACACTTGCAGGCGAAGACAAGGATATTCCACCTTCGGTCAACGATTCTTTTATCGAGGCCGGTCTTGGGCTTATCGGAGACATTCATAAAACAGTTCGCTTCTACGGTGCCCAGCAGAATTCGTTCGATATTGACAGGATATTAGTTTGCGGCGGATTCGCGCTGTTCGGCGGATTTATGGAATTTTTGAGTGAGCACCTGCCTATCAAGTTCGAGCTTTGGAATCCGTTTGATAAGATGCAGTGTCATTCCCATGTTCTTAGGAGCGTTCTGCTGAAAAATATTCTGCGAAAAAGCGGTCCCGCCATGGTAGTTGCCGCCGGTCTTGCAATGAGGTCGATATACGATGCATAATATAGATTTATTAAAAGGACAGGGGATACCGGCAAAAGCCACGACGGGGGGTATTATTATCCTGACCGTGATGGTTATCGTGCCAATCCTTGTCGCGGCGGGGATGCTGGATTGGTATCTCCAGACCGGGATCTATATCGAAACAATGCAACAGAAAATAGTAACAGACAAAGAGACAATTTCCGAGCATGCGCAGGATGTGAGAATGAAGCATTCGCTGGAGCAGGAAATAAAACTAATAAACAGCAAACTATCGGAAGTCTCTCGCACTCTGAAAATATTTGTTCAATGGACACCTGTTTTGGTGACGCTTGCAGAGAATATACCCGGCCCGATGATTATGAAAGACCTTACAGCTCAAAGTCAAAGCGTAAGAAGAACCCCAAGAAGAAACGCCGATCCCAATAAGCCGGTTAGTATTCCGATTCCGGAACGTAGTTTAGTGATGAATATCAACGGAAGTAAACCGGGCAATTATGATCAAACGGTTCAACGATATCAGGAAAGTTTGAATAATTCCCCTGTTCTTAAACCCATAATTAAAGAAATCATCCCTTCGAAGGAAGCAGGAACCGGTTCCGATCAGAGTGAATCTTATATCATGAATATAATTCTTGCATCCGATTCAAGGTGAGTTTTTTTATGAAACCGAATACTGGTAAATATCTTAAATTGGCGGCTTTAGTCTGGTCTTGTTGTGTTGTTGTGTTTGCATTGGTTTTTATATTTGTTTTGCTTCCCCAGAAAAGAAAAAAAATAAGTATCGAAAGCGAATACAGAAAGATCGAGAGCAGTGCAAGCGAAGCATTTCTCGCCTCACAGGAGCAAACTAAAAACCGATTGAACGAACTTATTGAGCAGTTGAATGAAAGGTTGGGGGATTTTGTTGTCGATCCCGGAAACACATCTAATTTAACATACGAAATCAGCGGGATTTCCAACGAGATAGGGCTGAATTCGTTCCGGATTGCCCCAATGAGTGAAAGCATAGCGACATTGGATGACTGTAAATATGTTTCGGGACAGTTTTACCACGTGAGCTTTACATCGAGTTTTAATCAATTTGCTACCTTTATTAATGCCCTTGAGAGATATAGGCCATTCATTTTTGTGGATACATTTTCAATTTCTCAGTCTCGTCAGAGCAATCAGGAGCATGAAGTGCAGATGCAACTGGCTATTTTAGTTGCAAAAAGTGAAAAAGCAAAAAAAGGGAAAGGTTAATTTATAAAAATCCGGATTCACAATCTCAGGTTTTTTTCAGAAGAATTTTGCAAAATGGAGTCTGGGAGTATATTATTAAGTGAATTTTATTTAAGAGTTGGAAGAAGACCTGGTCCGGACGCCGATTGTATCGGTTTAAAATGAGTTTATGAGAACGGTGGCAATTGCAAATCAAAAAGGCGGCTGCGGCAAGACTACAACAGCGGTGAATCTTGCCTCGGCTTTTGCATTGCTGGGAAAACGCGTACTGCTGATTGACCTGGATCCACAGGCTCATGCTACTTTGGGTCTTGGCTGTGATCCCGAAAGTGTGGACAGGACTGTTTATAATCTGTTTACCGATTCCAATATACCTGTCTCCGGACTAATCTCGAAAAGTAAAATAGAGAGGCTCTCTTTGATCCCGAGTAATATATTACTTTCCGGCGTTGAGCTTGAACTTGCGGCTATGGAACGCAGGGAATATGCTCTTGCCGACAGAATAGGCGAAGTGAACGGTTCCTACGATATGTGCCTGATAGATTGTTCGCCTTCGCTGAGTTTGCTTACAATTAATGCTCTTGTGGCAAGTGACAATGTTATCATACCCGTACAGACTCATTATTATGCCCTTGAAGGCTTAAGACAGTTGCTCGAAACAGTGGACATAGTCCAGAGACGCTATAATGAAAATCTGGAAATACTCGGCGTACTACTGACCTTTGTCGAGAGCAGAACGAAATTGAGCAGGCAGGTCCAGCGGCAGATGCGAGAGCACTTCGGCGATTTGGTTTTTGATACGGTTATCCATAAGGATGTAAGATTGGCCGAAGCGCCAAGCGCACACGAATCCGTTTTTGCCTATGCGCCGAATTCTACAGGTGCGATTGAACATAAGATTTTAGCAGAGGAAATAGGCTAAATAATGGCGAAGAAAGACAGGACAGGACTGCAAAGCAAGGTCTCTCATATTTTTGCCGGTGTGCCGATGCCGAAACGAAAACCACCTCGTTCCGAACATCCTGAACAAAAGCCGGAAAATCAGGAACCTGAGCAGGCTGCTCCGGTTGAAAAGTTACCTTCTGAAAAATCTCCGGCACAGAAACCACCTGAGAAACAGCCTGTTCAGCCGGAAGTATCTGCAGAAGAAACATCTGCTCCGGAGTCTCAGGTAGTAGAATCGCCTGCTCCAAAGGCGCCAATCAGACAGGAGCCAATAAAAGAAACTCCGGTCGAAAAGATGATATCTCCGCAGTCGCGGATAGAACAAGTACCGGTTGGGCAACCGCCTGTTATAGAACCTCCGACCGAACAATCTTCGATATCTTATAGTCAGGATATCGAGATTCCTGAAGTTGAGGAGCCTGTCGAAAAACTTAAGAACATAGCTTCTGTGAAGCCTGTAAAGAGCGGTATTATAGAACAAAGTGTCGTGAAATCATCCCGTAAAATACCTGTCATATCGAGAGGCAAACGTATTACATCTGACAAATCCGGCGTAAGCTCTCGCAGGCAAACGACCATGGTAATTCTGGTGATTGCTCTTTCTGTCCTTCTTTTTTTTCTCCTTGTTAAACCGTTTAGTCAATCTTCGAGGAATTCTACCAGTTCATCGATGCCGAATATATCAACATTACCACAGCCTTCTTTCGGAGCGAATACCGAAAGTGTTGTTATTGACTGGTCGGCTCCATCTGAGTATCCGAAAAAGACTCGTGATCCGATGCTGCCTGTTTCAGAGCAGCAGCTTTACTCCGAAAATGGTACACCGGTCATTACAGGTATATCATCCGGTGAAGGAGAGAAGTTAGCTATTATAAGGGGCACCGGCAAACTCGTGAAGGAAGGAGATGAAATATTTGGTTGGAAGGTAATAAAAATTAATCCGAACTCCGTTGTCTTTGAAAAAGACGGCAAAATACTCGAATTGGAACCGCAAGGAAAAAAGTAGTTAAAACTATCGAAATACTAAGGATGTTATTCTGAATAAAGATTAAGAAAGGAGACATTATGAGAAATTTTTGTAATTACAAAGGGCTGACAATATTGGCAGCACTGCTGTTGATCTGGGGAATCAATACTGTAACGGGCCAGGATGCCGAGGAAATGGATAGTGAGCCGGTAGCACTAACCAACGTAGAGCAAAAAATGAAGCAAAAGATAAGCGTGGATTTTAGGGAAACCCCCATTGACGATGTTATAAGAGCTTTAGCCAAGCAGGCGGACCTGGACATTGTAAAAGGCCCTGATATTACCGGTAATGTTACAGCCA
>CAYVXS010000044.1:0-7828 GCA_964454885.1 uncultured Pirellulales bacterium | reverse complement strand
CGGGTTCGGTGACCCTGACGGATGTCCCGCTCGAGGAAGCGATGAATCAAATTCTTACTGCCTACGGCTGCGGCTATGTCGCAAGTGCAAATATGATAAGGATTGTCCCTGCTTCACAGCTTACAGAGGAAACGGAAAGAACTGTCAGTAAAATTTACCGAATTACCTATGCAGATGTTAAACAGGTAGAGCAGGCATTGACAAAAGTCATCTCCAAACGCGGCTCAATTGCCTCCAGCTTAGGCAGCAGTAATATCATCGTTACCGATACCGAAAGTAAAATAAAGGCCATCGATGAATTTGTTCAGGAGATCGACCGTGTGACACCTCAGATACTTGTCGAGGTAAGAATCTATGACGTAAAGAACACAGACGAGCTCGAGTACGGTTTCGAATGGCGCGCCGGGCGTAACTCAGGCTATGGTACAGGAAGGGCGACGGGAATAGGCAGCACTTCAACCACTGGAGGACCGGTAACCGGGACACTCACAAATAGCGATCCGTCTGTAACAGGACTTTTTGAAAGCACAACCCAGCAGGTAGGTTCGACCGGAGCCCTTGACTTTGGAATACTTACAAAGCATGCAGATCTGAATGTAGTGTTTACCGCAATTCAACAGCAGGACGCGGCCAAATTACTTGCCAATCCGCGAATTGTCGTGCTTGACAATGAAACGGCATCTTTCAAGGCCATCGAAGAGATTCCTTACCAGCGACTTCAGCAGGGAGGATATCAAAGTTTCGGAACGACGGAATTCAAAGAAGTCGGAGTCGAGCTTGAAGTGACACCACATCTTGCGACAAACGGCCTGATAAGATTACATATAATTCCCATTTTTAGTGTCCAGGTCGATTCGGTGGAGATAACGACCATCGGGACCGGAGGCGCAACTATTACAAGTCCCCAGCCGGTTGTTGATAAACGTGAGGCTAATACGATAGCATTGGTCGGAGACGGCCAGACGGTTGTGATTGGTGGGTTACGAAAGCAAACCGTTAGCCAGAAAATCAGCAAGGTTCCGGTACTCGGTGATGTTCCTCTTTTAGGTTTGTTATTCAGGTTTGAAGGTGAGGAAACCATCAACAGTGAGCTGGTTGTTTTCATTACCCCGAGGATTGTGCAAGAACCAGTGCTGTCAGAGAAGGAAACGCAGTTTTTGGAAGAGACCAACGCCGTTAGTCCTAAACCTCCGACGGTGAGAATTGATCCTGCGACAAGAGAAGTTCGTACCTTTAAAGTTGACGGAACAAAAGAGAAATAATCGAACAGCAGGTTATAATGGGAAATTGACATTTTATGGATTAAAATAATGGAATGAAGGGTTCGGCCCTTAATGAAATGCTGTTTTGTTATGGAGGCCGGATTCTTTGGTAACGACTCAGATTCACAAGGAGTAATTTGAGTTAAAATATTAACGGCTATTTCAAGGTTCTTGGAAGGGGCGTATTAATATGGTAGATATAAGAAGCATATTAGTTGAAGCGGTACATAAGGAAGCGAGCGATGTTCATATAAATGTCGGCATGCATCCCATAATCCGGGTAAATACGGATCTTATCACAACCGAGTTTCCGGTAATTAGCGATGTGGATGCAAGAGATATAGTTTTGTCTCTGGTTGGTCAGGAGAAGTTCGGAAAGTTAGAATCGAAAAGGGACCTCGATTTCTCGACCAAGATTACTGATCCGGACCAGCGTTTCCGCGTCAATGCTCACTACCAGCGTGACACAATCGCTATTTCATTCAGATTGATCTCCGACCGTATTCCTTCCATAGAAGAGTTGAATCTACCGGAGAAAATCAAGGACTTTGCCGACCTGCCGAGAGGATTGGTTTTAGTCACGGGGCATACGGGTGCGGGAAAAAGTACGACACTCGCTTCGACTATAGGTCTGATTAACAGTAAGTACAAAAAACGTATAATCACTATTGAAGATCCTATCGAATATTGGTTGAAGAATGATAAGTGCATGATAGAACAGCGCGAAGTGGGATCGGACTGTCCGGATTTTGCTACGGGATTAAGGCATGTCCTTCGCCAGGATCCCGATATAATTATGGTCGGTGAAATGCGGGACCTGGAAACCACCAGCTTTACACTGACCGCCGCCGAGACCGGACATCTCGTTTTCAGCACTCTTCATACGGTCAATTCTTCGCAGTCGATAGAGCGAATAATAGATATCTACCCGGCTAATCAGCAAACCCAGGCTCGAACTATGCTGGCAAATGCTTTACAGGCTGTTGTTTCTCAAACTTTGTTCAGGAGAGCCGATCAGCCGGGCATGGTCCCAGGAACGGAAATAATGCTTTGCACCTCGGCGGTGAGAAACTGTATCCGCGAGAACAGGATATACGAGATACCGAATGTTATCGAAACGTCACGCCGTTTTGGTATGCACTTAATGGATAACAGTATTGCGGAATTATGTGCGAATGGTTTGATCGAAAGAGAAGAGGCTGTATTAAGATCGACTAATCGTGGAAAAATGGAGAAAATGCTTCGACTCGCCACTCGTTCGTGATAATTGTTGTAAGATCCCATTAACCTGCTCATATATATGTGCTTCTGACAGCATATAAAGCTGCCTTTATATCGATAGATAATATACTAATGAGGCAATTTAGAGGCAGGTCAGGCAGTCTGTTATTTGTCCCGTGATTGAAAGAAAAGGCCCCGGCAGCCGGAAGATGAAGTGACTGGTTCACCGCCTTTTTCAATTTAGTTTAAGAAGCGGCTCTAAGATTTCGTCCGACACCTTAAATACCGTTCCATGTCTGGTGTCTTCGGGGAAAACCAGCTTGTCTGTTATCGATTCCCAGTTTTGTAAATCCTTCGATTTGATTCCTTCGTATCGGTGACGTGTGTAGCCATCATAATATAAATACCAAGCATCGGCGATTTTTATCGCCGTCGGCCCCTCGACCCAATCGGGCGAAATCGGCTCCGATGCAGGACTGTACGGTCCTTCGAGCTTGTCACTGAGGGCGATACGGATATTTTTCTTTGCTACCGGCTGTTTTGTCTCGTCCTTGACAAACATCACATACCTGTCACCGTCCCGGACAATGGTTGCATCAATTACATTGAATCCGTCGTCGTAAAGAAGTTTGGCTTCGGTATAAGTCTCGAAATCCTCGGTTGTTACATAGTAAATTCGGTGATTGAGTTTCCTGTTATTACCGCTGTCACCGGAATTTTCAGTCTCGGGGAACCGACCGGGGATTGTCGTGGACCAGAAGATCATGTATTTTTTACTTTGATTGTCGTAAAAAATCTCGGGCGCCCAACAGTTCAACGCCGTCGGTTCGTGCTCCATCACACCCAGCCATTTTTGTTCGGACCATTTGATCAGGTCTTTCGAATGAGCGATACCTATACCTTTGTCCCACCAGCCGCTTGTCCAAACCATGTGATAGGTGCCGTCCGGTCCTATGCAGATACAGGGATCCCGCATTAATTTGGTTCCGACCTCGGGTTTGAGAAAAGATTTATCGTTATTTATAGTGGTCCATTTTAATCCGTCATGACTGTACGCCAAATGGAGGCCGTCCTCGCCGTTGCCTCGAAATGATGAAAACAAGTAATTCTCCTTAGTTGTAACGCCTGGGGTATTGAGAATGCCGGTGACTAATATTATGCCGATAAGTATATTCATGGTGAAGTATCCTCACAATTCTCGTTGTTGTCTATGTTCGTATATTCGAGCAGTTCCAACGTAATTTACCCATTATACCAACATTATGCCTGTGTACAAGACAGTACTTCGACATCGGAAGTGGTGCTTTGGACAACCAAAAAAAAATTGCCGTATAATTCGATATTTGTTATGATAATTATAAGGATGCTAATAGTTTATGGTATTGACGATTAATTTGAGCCTTATTGGTCGCCAATACGGACAGGAATTCAAAAAAGCCCGGGCTTTGTTATATCGTACGTGGCCCCGGCCGGATGAAGCAAAAGCAAATAAAAGTGGGACGCTTGCAGAAAAATCAGCTCCATATACTAAGTAACTCGACCGTTACAGAGTTGCTTGATAAGCTTTATAAGTCAGATGGTTCTCCGGAACATTTTCTGCTTAATATGTTGACGGCGCAATGCCTGTTAGGCGAAGCCGACGGTGGGGCGATTCTTCGGATGGATCGGGAATCGAGCGTTCAGGTTCTCGCATTATATCCTCAATTGGAAAAAAATATATCACCTCCGGACTGGTTGACTGAGGCGGTCGGTTTCGGCAGGGAAGCTCTATCATCAAATACTGTTGTCCTTAAATCGTTAAGCCAGACCGGCCGGACTGAGGATGAGTCTAAAAAAGCACATCTCCTTATTGTGCCACATGCGCTGGTTGATATCGATAAATCGGTTGCGGTTTTTTTTATGGCCACCGATAACAAAAAAGTTCTCGAAGGGTGTTCGCAAAGGCTAAAACTTGTAATTGGGATACTAAACTATTCCCAGAGGAGCCCTGCTCAGAGGAATTGGCAACAGAGTTGTATCCGGTTGCAAAAATCGCTGGAGACGTTGTCGGCCGTCAATCAGCAGAAAAAATTCGCCGGTGCCGCTATGGCTTTCTGCAATGAGGTTGCGGCTCAATGGCAATGCGAGCGTGTCAGCCTTGGTTTTCTTAAAGGAAGATATGTCCAGCTAAAGGCAATGAGCCATACAGAGGATTTCAGCAGAAAGATGAAGGTGGTCCAGGATATCGAATCCGCCATGGAGGAGTGTCTGGACCAGGACACGGAAATTCTCAGCCCGGCACCTAAAGAATCCGCTTATATCAGTCGGGCCGCAGAAGAATTGTCCGATCGATATGGCCCGTTAGTGGTCTTAAGTTTGCCTCTGCGGTTGGATGGCAAGGTTCTCGCGGTTCTGACTATCGAGCGTCCTGCAGATAAACAATTTGTCCCTGATGAGATTGAGGCGGTTCGTCTGGCCTGTGAATTGTGCACCGCCAGATTATATGATCTCTATGAATATGACCGATGGTTCGGTGCGGCAATCGCGGCAAGGAGCCGTAAAATTGCGGCTGCTGTTGTGGGTCCGACACATACCTGGATAAAATTGACAGTAATTTTGCTCTGTGCGGCGGCAATCTTTCTGATGTTCGGCAAGGGACTATATCGTGCCGAGGCGTCGTTCGTGCTGGAGGCGACGGTTCAACAGGTCATCCCCGCACCTTTTGACGGCTATATCGAGACCGTTAATGTCGAAGTCAGTGACAAAGTCGAGGCCGATACTACGATACTTGGCAGCCTCGATACGGCCGAACTAAAGCTTAATCTGGCTACCGCCACAGCGGAAAAGGCCGGCTATCTTAAGAAAGCCGCTGCTTATATGGATGACAATGAAATCGCACAAAACCAGATTGCAAAGGCACAAGCCGATCAGGTAGATGCTCAGATTAAGCTATTGGAGTATCAGATTAATCAGGCAAATCTCGTATCCCCTATCAGCGGTGTAGTTGTCAAAGGTGACTTAAAGCGTGAAATTGGTGCACCGGTAAAGGTTGGTGACGTTCTTTTCGAAGTTTGTCCGCTCGAGTCGTTACGTGCACAGCTTTTAGTTTCCGAAGACCAGATATATGATATTAAGGTCGGCCAGGAAGGTTATCTGGCGACGGCTTCTTATCCCGGCCAGCGTATTAAATTTACGGTTGAAAGAATCAGTCCCATAGCCGAAGTTGTCAACCAGCGGAATGTTTTTAAGGTTCGTGTCACGCTGCATGAAACCTATGACTGGATGCGGCCGGGGATGGAAGGTGTAGCTAAAGTATCGATCGGCGAACGTAAATATGCCTGGATATGGTCGCGTAAAATCGTGAACTGGGTGCGAATGAAATTGTGGCTTTAAGTTTCGGGGCTTTTTATGGCTGTTGAACGACCAACTTTTCATGAATCATGGTATCGGGTCGCCCAGCTCCGGCCAAGGCTTCTGTCCAGCGTCCAGGTTTACAGGCAGCATTTTCGCGGACAGATGTGGTATGTCCTCGAAAATCCCTCCAGTAATGCTTTTTCTCGTATCAGCAGCGATGCATATCATTTCATCGGCTTGCTTGACGGGAAAAAAACCGTAGCCGATGTCTGGCGGATTTGTAATGAGAAATTCGGTGACAGCGCGCCTACCCAACCGGAGGTTATACAGCTTCTCGGTAATTTATACTGCTCGAATTTACTATATGCGGAACTTGCCCCCGATGCGGAGAGTCTGTTCAGCCGTTATCACACACGAATCAAACGCCGGATACAGGGCTTTCTTTCGAACCTGCTGTTTATTCATATTCCGATATTTGATCCGGACCATTTTCTCAATAGGTGGGTGGGTATTTTCGGATGGATATTCGGCTGGTTCGGTATGTTGTTGTGGCTGGCGACTGTCTCTGTAGGTTTGTACTTTATTATAGGTAATATAAGAGAGCTGTTTTATCAAAGTTCGGATATTCTCAATCCGGGTAACATCATCTTTTTATACCTGAGTATCGTAATAATCAAAATCTTTCACGAGTTCGGCCATGCTTTTGCATGTAAAAGATTCGGCAGGCTTAACGGAAGCGGCGGGGAAGTTCATGTCATGGGTGTTATGTTCCTGATATTTGTGCCGCTGCCTTATGTTGACGCCTCAAGCGCATGGGCGTTCCGAAAGAAATGGCACAGGGTAGTTGTCGGCTTTTCGGGCGTCATGGTCGAGCTTTTCTGTGCATCCATAGCGGCGATTATCTGGGTCAATACATCTACTGGGACACTGCATATAATTGCATACAATATTATATTTATCGCGAGTGTCTCCACGCTGATATTTAACGGCAATCCACTTCTGAGATTCGATGCCTATTATGTTTTATCCGACCTGATAGAGATACCGAATCTCGGCCAGCGTTCAAAAAATTATATATATTATCTCGTCAAAAGATATTGCTGGAAACTGAAGACTGCACAAAATCCGGCCCATACTATCGGCGAAAGTATTTGGTTTTTATTCTATGGTTTTGCCTCGACGGTGTATCGCGTCTTTATCTGCATAAGAATCCTGTTGTTCTTAAATGACAGGCTGCCGGAAGAATTTTTCATACTGGTTCCGTTTTTCGCCGGTTCTGCGATTATTGCATGGATACTGGTTCCACTCGGCAAGTTTGTTCGCTATCTTGCCACCAGTGGTGAACTGGCCAGGACTCGTGGCTTAGCCATAAGCTGGACGTTGGGAAGTTTGGCCCTGATAATTGCTGCCGTCGGATTTTTTAAGGTGCCGGAGTATTTCAGGCTCGAGGGGATAGTCGAGCCGGTTGATATGGCGGTTGTTTTCGCCGAGAGCGATGGTTTTATTACCGATTTTCTGTCCTCGGATCAAACAGCGGAGCCGAGTGGAAAGTCACTTGTTGTTGCCGTTAATCCAAAGCTGGAAGCAGAAAAGGAAAGTTTACTTGCCAAGCTTCGCGAACTTGAAGCCAAACGTCGTATCGCAGGAACACGCGAAATAGCTATGGCGCAAATAATAGAAGGGCAAATCGAGGCCCTGAAGGAGAAAATCTCCCGTGTCGAATTTAAACTGGCCGCTTTGAATATCAAAGCGACATTGCAGGGAACATGGGTTTCGCCCGACATCGATAAGACAAGAGGGGGATATTTGAGTCGGGGGCAGGAAATCGGTCTGGTTGCGGACATGAACAGTGTTTTTATTCGTGCCGTTGCAAAACAGGAGCTTGCAGCGATGCTTATTGATCAGGTGAAGGACTGCGCCGAAACAAACGTTGAAATCAGAGTCAAAGGACGACCCGATGTGAGCCTGAGAGGAGAGATCGAGCAGATTTTGCCCGCCGGTCGGCAAAAGCT
>CAYVXS010000043.1:0-12107 GCA_964454885.1 uncultured Pirellulales bacterium | reverse complement strand
GGGTGACGTTATTGTCGCACAACTGCTCGAAAAAGGCAAAAATATCGGCTATAACGCCAACACCGGCCAGTTTGTCGATATGTTCAAAGCCGGTATTATCGACCCGGCTAAAGTTGCCAGAACGGCGCTTGAAATGGCCGCTTCGATAGCCGGTTTAATGCTGACAACCAATGTGCTGGTCACTGAGCTGAAAGACAAGGACAAAGACGAAGAGCCGATTCCCGGGTCTGTAAGGTAAAGTATGGTGGCCCGTGACATGTAATTTCTATTTACGAGCGACAAGTCATGGGAAACGAAACAATGGCCAAACGAGATTATTACGAAGTTTTAGGCGTAGATAAAAAAGCGTCCGCCGACGAGATTAAACGCGCTTATCGACGAATGGCAATCAAGTATCATCCGGATAAAAATCCGGGCGACAAAGAAGCCGAAGCGAAATTCAAGGAATGCGCCGAAGCCTACGAAGTTTTGAGTGATACGCAAAAACGACAGCAGTACGACCAGTTCGGACACGAAGGTCTCCGCGGCTCCGGTATGCACGACTTCTCACGAATGAATGTCGAAGATATTTTCAGTATGTTCGGCATCGATGATTTCTTCGGCGGTATTTTCGGCGGCAGAGGCAGAAGGTCGGGCCAGAGAGCCGGACCTACTCGTGGATACGACCTGGAAACCACCGTGGAACTGACTCTCCATGACGTTGCCAAAGGCGCCGAAAAAACCATCGAATTTACACGCCAGGATACATGCGGTGAATGTAACGGCAGCGGCTGCGCAAAGGGAAGCTCACCGGGGCAATGTCCGACCTGCAGAGGGACGGGACAGGTGGCCAGAGGAGGCGGCTTTTTCCAGATGGTCTCATCCTGCCGGCAATGTGGTGGTACGGGGCAAATCATTACAAATCCCTGCAAAAAATGCAGAGGAACAGGCAGAATCCCTAAACGAAGAACCGTCAATATCAAAATCCCCCCCGGAGTTCACGAAGGACAGGGCATACGAGTCGCCAATGAAGGTGAACCCGGCAGAAAAGGAGGTCCCAGAGGCGATCTCTATTGCTATGTCAGATTGAAACCTCACGAATTCCTGCAGCGGGATGGAAACGATCTTATAGCCGTTGTGCCTATAAGTTTTACACAGGCCGCTCTTGGGACAACCATTGACGTACCGAGTCTCAACGGTACGCGGGGGCTGAAAATTCCGCCCGGGACACAATACGGCAGCATTTTCAGAATCAAAGGTCAGGGCCTTCCTAATGTACGAACGCACCAAACCGGCGACCAGCTCGTACAAATAATTATAGAAACTCCTACAAAGCTAAATAAAGAGCAGCAGGATCTGTTGAGAGAATTCGCTAAAACAGAAAACAAAAAAGTTTCTCCGAAATCGCAAAGTTTCTTTGAGAAGTTAAAAAAACATCTTGGTGACAACTGATGAAAAAGAAAAACAAAGATAAACCAACAGTCGAAGATTTACATGAAGGCGGGCCGGAAAAGCTTCATGAGATCATTGAGAGTCTCAGGAAAGAAAAGGACGAACTTTTCGAGAAGCTCCAGCGTGTAAGCGCCGACTATGCGAATTACCAGAAAAGAGCCCCCAAACAAATAGCCGACACAGTTGCGTACGAAAAAGAAATGATTATCAAATCGATGCTGCCGGCCCTGGATAATTTCGAACATACGCTTCAAAACTCACAATCCGTGGAAAATATAGACGCCCTTATACAGGGGATCAGAATCATTTACGATCAAATGCTCGACATCCTGAAATCACACGGCGTAGAACCGATTAAAGCATTGGGTGAAACTTTCGACCCGGCCCTGCACGAAGCGATGATGCAAAAAACGGAACCGGAAAAAGAAAACAATATCGTACTGCAGGAATTTCAGAAAGGATATAAACTCAACGGCCGGGTAATCAGACCGGTAAAAGTAATCGTCAACAAACTTATAACAGAACAAAGTCAGGGCACAAACCCGGACGAAGACGCCGACGAATTCGAAACTACAGATTCGGAGCAATGGTGATGCCTACTTATGAATATATATGTGAAAACTGTGGATACGAATTTGAAAAGTTCCAGTCTATAACAGCCAAATCCCTGCGAACCTGTCCCGAGTGTGGTAAAAAGAAACTTAAACGTCTCATCGGAACCGGAGCGGGTGTTATCTTCAAAGGTTCCGGATTTTACGAGACCGATTACAGGAGTGAAAGCTACAAGAAAGCCGCCGAAAAAGAAAAGAAAAGCTCCGAAGTTAAAAAAGAAGAAGTCAAAACAGACAAGAAAGAACCAAAAACCGGCACACAAAAAGATTCCAAACCCAGGACAGCTAAGAAAGATAACAAGAAATCGACCTGACTTTACGACCGCTAACGAGTTTACACCCCAAACATCGAGTTCTATTGGAAAATACGGCTCAAGTACTTTCGGTTTCAACAACAAATTCGTTATTCTCAAAAGAGGCACTTTTTAATCGCAGACCTCTGATATTTATTTCCTGAAGCAACATATCGATATCAACAACAATATTCGGGTATTCGAGTCTCATATACGCCGGTACGGTTATATCAAACAACTGGTCAAATCTGTTTATCAATTTACTCACCTGGCTGTTTACAACAGTCAGTTTGAATATCACATTATTATTGCTACAGTTCAGGAACCTCAAAGACGCCGGAATAAACGGCAAAATAAAAGATTGGGTCTTTATATAGAAATGGACACTATCGTTCTTAGCCTTCACACGAACAATATTTTTCGGTAAGAGTTCATTTGAGACAAGAATTTTAATCAATTCCTCAATACTAAGAAATATCTTTGCCATTGTTTTCCTTCAAGAAATTCCTTGTTAGTTTCGTGCTTAATATAAGAAAATATGTTAGCATAATGCAAGGATTTTCCGATCCTGTCCGGCATGAACGGCAAAGTATAAATTTAGACCGATAGATAAAAATTATTATAGTTTCCAAAATGACGGCACAAATACTTTAATAACTTTCTAACGGGAAAACTTTCGAAGTGATAATCGCGAAATATCCGGAATTCTCTGAAATGTCAATGGGAATGCGGCCTGTCCTTCATCCGAGGTTCCAAACTCTTTCCGATGGTATTTCGGAACTAACTTTCGCCAATATTTACCTGTTCCGAGATACCCACAAATACATGATATCCCAACTTGACGATGATTTATTTATAATAACAGGCAGGAACAATGAAGAACCATTCTTCATACTACCTTTCGGATTACCAGATGAAACAGTGACAAAAGAAATCTTCGACAAATATAAGGTAATGAAATGTGTATCACAATCACAGGTCGAGATACTTACGGCACTGAATTATTTTGTTTACGAAGACAGGGACAATTTCGATTATTTATATTCAAGAGCAGATATGACCAATCTAACCGGTAGAAAATTCCATAAAAAGAAAAATCTGCTCAATATGTTCATTAAGAACAACGAATGTCAGGCTAAACCTCTGCTCGAAGAATACAGAGATGATGCGCTGCAGATTTTAGAACAGTGGAACACTCAACATAATCCGCCAAATGATTATTCGGCTGCAAAAGAGGCTTTGGAGAAAATGTGGCCGCTACAACTTTGCGGCGGCATCTTTTACATCGACGCCGGACCGGTGGCATATTGTCTGGGAGAAGAGCTGGCACACGGCAGCAGCTTTGTAATACATTTCGAAAAAGCTGTTCTTAAAGAGGAATTTAAGGGAATTTACCAGTTTATAAACCAGGCGTTTGCTTCGATTTTGCCGGATAAATACAAGGCGATAAACCGTGAGCAGGACCTTGGTGATCCGGGATTGCGACATTCGAAAGAAAGTTATCATCCAATCGATTTTGTAAAGAAATACAAAGCAAAAATTTCTCAGGTGGGCACAAAAGAATTAAGATTTCTTGAGAAAACCTGAACACTTGAATTTCTTCAATTATCTCGATATCCTGTTAAAAATCAATGTACAGGAATCATTAACCTGAAATGCATCAGAAAGGAGTACAAAAAGTGTCAACAAGCGATAATTTAAAAGAAGCTTTCGCCGGTGAAAGCCAGGCTAACAGAATGTATTTAGCGTTTGCCGGGCAGGCTGAAAAAGACGGATATCCTCATATCGCGAAACTTTTCCGGGCGGCGGCGGATGCCGAAACAGTTCATGCCCACGCTCACTTTCGAGCAATGGGAGCAATTAAGAAAACCGAAGATAATCTGCAGACCGCCATTGAGGGTGAGGGTTTCGAGTTCCAACAAATGTATCCGAAATTTCTTGCTGAGGCGCAAGCTGAGAAAAACAAAGCAGCCGTTATATCGTTCAAACGTGCTCTGGCAGTAGAAGAGATTCACCACGGCTTATATAGCGAGGCGCTGAATGCTGTGACAAAGGGTGTTGACCTTCCCGACGAAAAGATTTTTGTATGCGCGGTATGCGGCAACACGGTTAAAGACCATGCCCCCGAAAAATGTCCAATTTGTGGTGCGGCCAAAGAGCAGTTTATTGAAATAAAGTAACGAAATCCGATACCGGAAGTTGCTTCAATAACCTTCTCTAAAATTATGTGGATGTCACTATACTTATTACAATCCTTAAACGCAGAAAAACCGTTATATATGGCGCCAATACCGGCACATATATATAGAAGTCAATAACTTGTTCTAAGAAAAAGAAGTGAGGATTGAGGTTATAAATAATCGGCATGTGTACAATTTGAAGTTACGGTACAGGGCGTATCCTGTATCGCCCAGGATGGGTCAGCGAAAATAGCCTTTTCCCTCGGCGAAAACGCTGGCCCCCTTTACAGATTTTTGCTCGTATTTTTAATTATAAAATGATTTTTTACACCATAAACTTATTTCTTGACTGTGGGCCGGGTAATTTGATATAAAATACATAGGAAAACGTATTAATCGGGTGTTTTTATATGGATTTTGTTTTTTAACAGACAATGCTACAGGTGATTCCAATAAAATACCCGGAAAATGCTGATAAATTGGTCATATGCATTTTTTTAAGACGTTTTTTATGCCTGTCAATTTTTTATTATTAAAGGAAGGGTGCAATTGAAAATCAAAAAGCACTATTTCGTATAAGAAAAAACATCTTTGTTGTGAAGCAAAAATAATCATTTGTCATTTTATAACAAATCTCTTTTGAAGGAGGACGATTATGTGTAGAAAATTGATGTATTTATTCAGTTTTGTCCTGTTTTTAGCGGTTCTTCACGGAGGTACGGCTCACGGAGTCGATATAAATACCGATCCGAGTCTGGTTGGCTGGTGGAAGCTCGATGATGGTACCGGAACTATTGCTGTTGATTCATCACCGAACGGCATCAACGGAACCCTCGAAGGCGATCCACAGTGGGTAACCGGCTGGTTAGACGGCGCCCTGGATTTTGATGGTACCGGCGATGACGTCAACTTCGGCAATGATTCCATCTTTAATATCACCGATGAAGTTACACTCGCTGTATGGGTCAACACACGAGACATGGGGAACGGCCAGGATAATCCCTGGCTTGGCAAAGGTGATAATGCCTATATGTTAAAGGGTTTTCGAACCGGCTATGACGTCGAATTTTTCATCTATGACGGTGGTTGGAACTCAGCTCATTACATCACGGATGAATCCTTCAACAATGAATGGCATCATGTGGCCGGGACCTATGATGGAACACAACTGTTGATTTATGTGGACGGTGTTGTCGGAGCGAACCTGTCCCTGAGCTCAACCATCAATGTTACAACCCATGATGTTGCTCTGGGGACAAATACCCAGGCTTCCGGGCGTTATTATGAAGGTCTTCTGGATGATGCACGTATTTACAGCCGCGCGCTTACAGCGACAGAAATTCAAATGGTGATGACAGGTGGAGGGGAACCGGGACGTGCCACCGAGCCTGTTCCCGAAAACAAGGCAACAGATGTTATCCGGGATGTTGTGCTTAGCTGGATACCGGGTTCATATGCACAGACGCATGATGTGTATTTTGGGACTGTCTTTGAAGATGTCAATAACGCCGACAGAACCAATCAACTTGGCGTCTTGGCCGTTCAGGATCACGACAGTGAAACGTATTCTCCCGGCCGTCTTGAATTCAAAAAGACATATTACTGGCGAATCGACGAAATAAACACCTCATCGGATGACATGACATTCAAAGGGAACGTTTGGAGCTTTACTGTCGAACCTGAATTTATTATTATTCCCGGTGAGAGTATAACGGCAACAGCTTCCAGCCAGGCGGTAAATCAGGGACCTGAACAAACCATAAACGAATCCGGTCTGGATGCCAATGACTTACACTCAGAAAACACGAACTACATGTGGAAAACCGCCGAAGGAGAAACCGGTCCTGCATGGATCCAATATGAGTTCGACAAAACATATAAACTCAATGAAATGTCGGTCTGGAACTATAATGGGTCGTCAATTCTATTCATATTTGGTATACAAGATGTCACCGTAGAATATTCTATCGACGGCACCAGCTGGACGCAATTAGACGGTATCTCTGAATTTAACCCTGCACCCGGTGCAGATGGTTACGCCGCTAATACAATTGTTCCGTTCGATGGTATAGAGGCCAGGTACGTAAAAATAAACGCCGGCAGTAACTGGAGTGGTGGTCTTTATGATCAGGTCGGACTCAGCGAAGTACGCTTTACAGCCTTACCAGTCTCGGCGAGAGAGCCGGCTCCGGTATCCGGAGCAACGGATGTTGCTATAGATACTACTCTTAGCTGGAGAGCAGGAAGAGAAGCGCAGGAGCACAAGATTTATATCAGCAACGACCAGCAGGCTGTGATAGATGGTACCGTATCACCTATTACCGTATCGGATGCAAAATACGGTCCTTTGTCCCTTGATATGGAAAGTACATACTACTGGCAAATTGACGAGGTTAATAACCTCGAAACTCCTGCATCCTGGCTGAGTAATATCTGGAGCTTTTCAACACAGCAGTATATTATAGTTGACGATTTCGAGGCCTATAATGATATCGAGGAAGATCAGGATGGCAGTAATCTTGTCTATTTGACATGGACCGATGGATATGATAATCCTACAATAAACGGCTCGACTATTGGTTACACTGAAGCATTCCAGCCGACTATGGAAACCAGCGTCGTACATAGTGGCAGTCAGTCAGTACCATTAACGTATGATAACAGTGTGGCAAGTTTCTCAGAAGTTACAGCAAGTACCGCCGATCTGTCGGTCGGACAAAACTGGACAAAAGGTGATGCCAGAACACTTGTGCTGTGGTACTACGGCGATCCGAATAATTCCTCAACTGAGCAGATGTATGTAAAGATTAACAATACTAAGGTTATATATGAGGGTGACTCAAATAACTTGGTAAAACAACGATGGACACAATGGAATATCGACCTTGCTTCGCTCGGTATTAACTTGAACAATGTGACAACACTTGGTATCGGTTTTGAGAGGACAGGTGCAACAGGCGGATCAGGCACTGTGTTTATCGATGATATCCGGTTATATCGATCTGCGCCGCCAGTTCCGATAGCGGTTGATCCGGGAACCGATGCCTTGGTGGCATACTATAAGTTTGAAAATAATGTCCAGGATAGTTCGGGCAACGGCCTCAACGGCACAATTGCAGGAAATCCGACCTATATACAAAGTCTGGCCGGTTATGGTATGGCGTTACAATTAGACGGCGTCGATGATTATGTGGACTGCGGCAACAACGCAAGCTTCGACATTACCGAGCAGATTACACTAACTGCGTGGGTCAATACGAGTGACTCCGGTAACAGTGAACATAATCCCTTTGTTGGTAAGGGAGATGAAAGTTATGCGATCAAACACGCCAACAATAACAGTATGGAGTTTTTCATTTATGATACCGACTGGCAAACACTCCAGTCGCCTGTGGACGATTCATTCAACGGTGAATGGCATCATGTCGCAGGAACCTATGATGGGAACCAACTCAGACTTTATGTTAATGGCGGATTAGCCAATAGCAGGGATTATGTTGGTTCTATCAATATGACAACGTATCCGGTCAATATCGGTAGAAACAGCCAGCAGACAACTCGCTTATATGAAGGAGCAATCGACGATGTTAAAATCTATAATCGAGCTTTATCTGCGGGCGAGATCCTCTACCTTGCGGATAATTAAAATTTAATAAGAACTCTTATAACAATAGAAATAGAACAATAAGACATTTTTGGGAATATAGAAGGGCCTATGCCGATTGATTTGGTATAGGCCCTTTTTTTGCTATTGCTTGTTCTTTTATTAATTTTTCATCTTAAGCCCCTTGAGAATTTATACGGGATTTTGTAACCTAATATAAGCAGGAACCCTTTTGGTTCGTTAAACCGGCGCAAGAAGGCTTAAAATGACTTTTATGAATTGCAAAAAATGTAACAGGCAAATTACTGACGGGTCAGAAAAATGCCCTCACTGTGGAGCATCACTCGACAGTCGCAAAGTCAAAAAGCAAAAGAAGTGGCATGAAAGAACTTCGGTTACCCTGTGCGTGGCGGCTATACTTATTATCGTCGGCCTGGGTTTCATACATATTATCACAGGTGTTGTGTCACCGTACCACTTGCCTTTCGATATTGCTCTTAAAAAATCTTTCGGATATCGCGAAACGTTTATTGATGCCGGAAAGATTACATCAATTCCATACATGGCGGCTAAAATTAAATATCCCATCGGATGCGAAGTACTTCAAAGACTGAAATACATCGAATCCGGCAGCGTTTTCGAAACGGCAATGGCCGAACAATTTCGGGAGGCGATAGATATATGGCAGGCGGAATTCGAGGAAGCTCTTAACGAACAAAAACAGCAATGGCAGGACCAGCTACGAGGAAAAACGGAATCACCCGATAAAAATACCGGCAATTATGACACATATAATAACCGGGGAATCGATGCTGCGATACAAGGCCAATATGAAACAGCTATTTCGGAATTCACCAGGGCCTGCCGAAAAAATCCGGCATACGCCGACGCCTACTTCAATCGAGGGCTTGTCTATGTTGCTATCGGCCAGTCAGGCAAGGCAATCTCCGACTTCACCCGGACTATCGAAATAATACCCGAGTTTGTCGAAGCTTACATCCACAGGGGAAATACCCATGTCACCATGCGTCAATACGACCAGGCAATTCAGGACTTTTCCAGGGCTCTTGAGATCGATGCGGAGCTTGCTGAAATCTATTTTAGGAGGGCCCTGGTCTGTTTTGCACAAGGTCAATACGATAATGCATGGCGGGACGTGCATAAAATCCAGAGCATGGGACTGCCTATACCACGCGGATTCCTCAGGAATCTCCACAAGGTATCAAGAATAGATAAATAACAATTTACAGGTCCATACTGCGAGAGAAAGCAGCATCATTATTGTCGGTTTTTCACAATCTTCTATTGACATTCAGAGGTTACTATGTTAATTAATAGATTTTTATCCACTGCAAATTTATGTATGAGGAATTTTAAGGAGACATATCATGAAAAAAGCATATCAAATAATAGCACTTATGATATTTGCGGTATTCATGCCAAACGGTTTACTTGGTGCCGAACGCAGAGCCGAGCCTGCACAGCGTGAGCAACCACCGGTGCTGGTAATCGAACGCCGAGAACCGGCTCAACCGATGGAAGTAATGCGTAACAGATTAGCCGAGCTCAGGCAGGCAGTTCGAAACGCGGAAAGAGAAAACCGTCCCGAAGAGGCAAGAGATCTCCGCGAAAAAGTCGCACAATTAGTCGAGCAGATTCAATCTCGGACTCAAAGAATGGCACAAAGACGACTTCGTGAGGTCGATGAATATATCGAGCGACTCAGACAAATCACACGTGAAGCCGAGGAAATTCGAGAGAGAATCAGGAATGAAATCGAGCAACGAGAAAAAGCTTGGATAGAGCCGGAGCGAGAACTGCCGCTAAGGCCGAGAGTGCAAAAAAACATCGAGAACGTGCACAACATCATAGGTCAGGTAAGAGAGACATTCATGAAGCAGATGGAGCGAGTCGAAGCTGCTTTTGGGAGACTCAGTGACAATATGGTGCAGATGGAGAGGGAAATTCAGGAGCTCAGGGCGGAAAACGAACGATTAAGGAACCAACTGAGGGAACGAGAAGAACAGAGACGACCCCGGGAAAGAGACGTTCCGGAACGAAGAAATCCCGAGCGACCGAGAGACGGAGGGGAATATACCGTTCCCTAAGCTATTGAGAAGTCCGTTTTTCAGCCACTCAATGAATAACATAACCAGGCAGCGAGAAGTGCCCCATAGTTACCTATCGCATAGCCGATAAGAGCCATCAAAATACTTGCGGGGACAAGTTTTTCGTTGTGATGAGCGGCGACGACAGGTGCACTTGCCGCCCCGCCGATATTCGCGGCGCTGGCAATCGCAGTGGAATGTATATCGACTTTGAGCAGATATGCACCAAGCACACAAAAAGCCCCGTGCACGGCTATCCAGATGTAGCAGCCAAGAATGAACCATCCTGCGGAAGACGAAAGCCCCGATACGTCGGCTTTAGCTCCCATGTTCGCAACAAAAACATAGACAAGGGCCATAGCAAGCTCGTGGCTCGCGGGAATATTCCTCGCCGGAGTCAACGAAAGGATAAGACCCATAGTCGTAATTAAAATAATTTTCCATGATGAGGCTGTAAGGATCGGTTTGAATTCGGGAAGATGACATGATAAGTACTGCGCGATCCATGTGCATAAAAATCCCAATACAAGAAGGTAAAGAAAATGCCGCATTTTCACGCTTTCCTGTTTCTGCTGAACTTCCGTGCGAATTGTTTCGAGCATTCGAATGCGTTTATTATCCACCTTCGTAAAGCGATTGAAAAATTTTGCCAGGTTCTTTGAGCTTAACAGGACCGGCAGCCAGACGATATAAACAAGATTGTCACCAAGTACGGCAAGTCCGAATTCCCGGCCGCTCGTACCAAGTCCCTCGCTGACGGCCGCCATATTTCCCGTACCGCCGATCCAGCTGCCGGCGAGTGTGCCGAAAGCCTTCCATATATCTTCAGGTAATTTATCCTTAACGAATAAAAATGCTACAGGTGCCCCGATGATGACACCGGCGGTCCCGAAAAGCATGACAAAGATTCCCCTGCCTATAATTCTGAACGTCGAAATCACATCCACCTTCAGGAGCATAATCACAATAAACATCGGTAACACGGTTGAACTGAGCCAATCGTAAACAGGAGAGACGTGAGTCAATACCCCGGTGTTTGACAATACAGCAGGTATCGCATAGATAAAAACTAAAGGCGGGAAATAATTGAAAAGTTTCCATTTCGTTCGCTCTTCGAGGAAAAAGAAAAAAGCCCCGACTCCGCAAAGAACCGTCAAAACACCAACCGGACTGGAAATAAAAGAGTCATCCATGATTTACCTTTATTTCAAAAACTACCTTTTCGGTAAAATATATCCGAGCCGGTGTTTTACGTCTATTGATATTTTCCATTAACAAGATTTGATGAGATATTATTGATTTTCGACTAATGTAATATTTGGCTTTGGCGGCGGTGGCATATCTGCCCCAAAGTAGAAACCGGGTTGCGTCGGCTGGTTATACGCGACGTTTTGCCAGGCCACACTCAGCCTGTAAACAGGATCATGCATTAATGTGTAAAAACGATATTCCGTCGGTATGGTGGTCGTATAAATCCTAAGCTGCTGGTTGTCACTCGTTCGCCAGATGACTTCCTCCCGCCAGTCCCCCAAAATATCGGCACAAAGAGCCGGTGTGGATTTTGTTCCGTTATTTGAGGAACATCCGACTGCCGTAAGCAACCTGCCGGCACCATATTTATCAATCCTGTTACTATCAAGCAGCTCACGAAGCAAATCGCCGTCCCACCAGCACGCAAAATTAGTTGACGAAGGAGTGCTGCCGATAGTTTCGCCCTTGCAGGTGCGTAATCCGCCGGGCCCGCCCCAGCATTCGTATCCTAAATAATCGGCATCAATATCGGCGGCAAGTCCCCTTCCTGAATCATAATTTGCCGTCTGCCATATAATCTCTCCTGTCAAGGCGTCACGCACTTCCGCGCCCGGATTATTATCTCCTTC
>CAYVXS010000042.1:0-12379 GCA_964454885.1 uncultured Pirellulales bacterium | reverse complement strand
TCGTTGTGCCTTCTTTGAGCCCTATTGTGTTAGGCATCTGGGAGGCAAGCGTGGCGATGTTGCAATTGAACGTTCCATTTAAATCGTAATTCGAATCGGATGCGAGGAAACTATCCATTGATTCTATGGTTGTCGGTAGTGATCCCGTGGCCTGTAGATTGGCCCAGTCGGTTTTAGCATCCAGATTGTCGATATTCATCATTAGGCCTTTACGGGTGAGATTTACATCGGCGACGAGAACACCGGTTTTCAAATGATCGCCTTTTAATGTCGGGGTAGTTATATCGAGGTTTGTTCCCGTAACCGTTCCGGTGACATTTTCAATCCGGCCGTTAATCATCTGACCTTTCAGGTTGGCCGAAATATCACCTTTGGTCTGGATGTCAACACCTGCCAAGGCAAAGAACGACTCCAGGGATTCGAGGTCCAGGTCGTTGACTTCAACGGTCAGGTCACCGTCGGCTGCTTCGAAGGTCCAGCCGGATTTTTCTTTTGTTTCAGACGGAGTGATCCGACCTTCAGCCCGAACTTTTGATTGTTTGTCGTTGGCTGCGACTATCATATTCAGATCGAAGCTTGATTGTTTTCCCGGTGGTTTTAAATTTATATTGGAATTTATCTGTGCCAGCTCGACGGTTTTATTGTCCGTGTCGGTGATTTTTACACTACCATCGTTGACCGTGATATCGGTGACAAGTGCAATACCAGCCGTTTCCTTCGGAACTGATTTAGGTTCCGCTGCGGGAGTGATTTCCACCGGTGGTTTTTCTTTGAGATTTATCTGTACCCTTGGCTGGTCGATGGTGGTCTGGCCGAAGGACAGATTGCCCATCAGAAGTGAGCCGTAATGGGGCTCTGTGGCGATTTGTTTGACCTTGACGGAAATTTCACCCGAATTATCATCGAAGCTCAGGCCGGCGATCTTAATACCCTTGAACCAGCCCATCGACAAATCGGTGAAATCCGTCCTGCCTTCGATTGATTTGTTAATCTGTGCCAGGATTATCTGCCTGCCTTTCTCGGAGGAAATAAATACGGGCGCCAGCAAAAACACGAATACGATTAGAATGACGATTAGCGCCAATACGATCTGGATTATTCGTCTGACAGTTTTTCCCCGTCGCTTAGGTTGAGAAATTTTTTCTGTATCCATAATTATAGCCCCAAAAAAGTTGCTTTTTCATTTTTAAACGGCATTAGATAATGCTATTACATTATACCACCCGGCGTTTTTAAATAAAGATGTCTTTTGGCTTTGCGGCCGTCTTGTTTATATTTAAAGGCACAAAGAACCGGGAAAGGTTCAAAAAATCTTTAGAGATACCTTGTAGCGGCGAATAGGTTCTGATTGCTTTACACTTCTATCGTGTTTGGTCGATTAGTCGAGCAAAATCTCGTCTGATTTGTGCTGAACTACTTCGTCAACTTTGTCGGTGCATAGCTTGGTGATATCGTCGATTTGCTTTTTTCCTTTTTCGAGATCATCCTCGGTGATGACTTTATCTTTTTGCTGTTTTTCGAGATGTTTAATCGCATCTCTTCGGATATTGCGAATGGTGACTTTAGCCTGTTCGCCGTTTTGTTTGGCCTGCTGGACTAATTGCCGTCTTCTTTCCTCGCTTAGTGCCGGGATATTGAGTCTTATTATTTTTCCGTCAATAATCGGGGCGATACTCAGATCGCTGTTTCTGATGGCCTTTTCTATTTCTTTTACCGAGGCCGGATCGAAGGGTTTAATCACGATCATGTCCGCCTGTGGTGTTGCCAGGGTGGCCATTTGTTTCAAAGGTGTCGGCGTCCCGTAGAAATCGGCCCTGATATTTTCTACAAGCCCGGTCGAGGCCCTGCCGCTGCGGACCGCCTTCAGCTCGTCATGCAGAATTTCGAGGGCTTTTTTCATTTTGGATTCCGTATCGGAAACTATTTCTTTCGTAGGCATATTCAACCTCATTTCGCAACGATTAGTGTGCCGACCTTCTGTCCGCAAAGGGCTTTGGTTATGTCTCCCTTTTCGAAAATATTCAATACGACGATGGGAATATTATTATTCCGGCAGAGACTGATGGCGGAATGATCCATTATGCGAAGGTTTTGAGCCAGGACCTGTTCGTATGATAATTCGTCGAAAAGTTTTGCGTCCGGATTTTTCTTGGGGTCATCGCTGTAAACGCCCTTGACCTTGGTTGCTTTAATGAGCAGGTCCACATCGAGCTCCGAGGCCCTCAAAGCTGCACAGGTGTCGGTTGTAAAGAAAGGATTTCCTGTGCCGCCGGCCAGGATGGCGACTCTGCCGCGTTCGAGGTGCCGAAGTGCTCTTCGACGGATGAATCCCTCGCATAATGCCGGAACTTCTATTGCGCTGAGGACCCTTGTTTCCTGGCCGATTTTTTCGAGAGTTTCCTGCAGCGCACAGGCGTTGATTATCGTGGCCAGCATACCCATGTAATCCGCTGTGTTTCTCGGTATCTGGCTGACCTGTGAGAAATTCTCTCCGCGAAGGAAATTACCGGCCCCGACGACAACAGCAACCTGCGGGCCGATTTTGCAAATCTCAGCTATCCTCTCGGCGATGGAAGCAAGGGCGGCGCCGTCAATTCCGAATTGTCCCGGCTTACAAAAACTTTCACCGGAGAGTTTCAACAGCACACGTTTATATTTACTTTGTTCCATTTGTTTGTTGAAGGTCGGAAATCAGACCTCTGATCCGTAAGTAGAGATACGGCTTTTATCCAACTTCAAAACGTACGAATCTTGTTATTTTAGCTTCGCCTCCAGCCTGTTTTGCGGCTTCGACGAGAACCTGCTCGACGGTTTTGCTGTCGTCTTTTACAAACGGCTGCTGCAGGAGGCAATTCTCGGCAAAGAATTTCTGAATTTTGCCCTCGACGATTTTTTCGATGATGTTCTGGGGCTTGTTTTGTACCTGTTCGGCGAAAATTGCCTTCTCGCGTTCGATTGTCTCGGCATCAATCTGGTCCTTGTTCAGGGCCAGCGGCTTGGTTGCGGTAATATGCATTGCTATATCGTTTGCCGTACGTTTTAAAGCATCCGCGCCGGCGGTTTTGTCATCGGATGTATCGATCTGAACCATGGTTCCGACTTTTTCGTTGAAGTGGACATAAGTGCTTATCAGACCCGGGCCGTCGAGTTTGTATTTTGCGTAGTCTCCGACCTGTGTTTTTTCGCCGGTCTTGCTGACTAATTCTGTCAGCAGGTCGTTGAATTTATTCCCGTCGATGGTCGTCTCGAGAATATTCTCCGGGCCGTTATCGGCTTGGCAGGCAAGAGCATATTCGGCTAAAGTTTGGGCCGCCGCAACGAAGTCGTCGCTTTTAGCTACAAAATCGGTCTCGCAGCAAAGTGTTGCCATCACAGACGTCTTTCCGTCGGCGCTGCTTTTGCTTACGACCAGACCCTGAGAGGTCTCACGCTCGGCGCGCTTGGCTAAAGTTGCAAGACCTTTTTTCCTAAGTATATTCATAGCTTCAGTAATCTCTCCGTTTGCTTCCTGAAGCGCCTGTTTGCAATCCATCATTCCCTGTCCGGACATTTTTCGTAGCTTCATAACCATTGCCGCTGAAATTTCCGCCATCTTAAAAACTCCTGTTTTCGTATTGCTTTTTTGTTATAAGGAATTTTCCCTAACTGGAACTTGATATTTGTATTCAGACCAACCGGCGTTCAGAAATCCGGTTCAAAATCGAAAGAGGCCGCTAACAAGAAAGCCTTGTTTGCTCTTTTATCTGTTTATTTGGATTCCTGCTGTTCGGCCGGCTGGCTTTGTGAATCCGGATCGGAGGCCAGAACCCGGCTTTGTTCGTTGACTGCATTATCGGTTTCCGGTTTGTCACTGTCTGCACGGGCCAGCACGGTTCTCCTCGAGCGGGTTCGCCTTGGCCGTGGTGCCTGTTCCTGTTTGGCGGTGACCATTGTTTTGCCGATCGCAACCGCATCGGCCAGCTCGTTAAGGAGCAGGTCAACGGATCTGATGGAATCATCATTGGCCGGAATGGCCACATCTACCGTGTCGGGATCCGAATCAGTATCGAGAATTCCCACGGTGGCGATCCCGAGTTTTTTGGCCTCACGCAGGGCAAGATATTCTTTCTTCGCATCAACCACCACAACGGCGCCGGGTAAACGAGACATATTGCGCACTCCCTGGAGGTTGGATTTGATCTTTCTCATTTCGCGTTTGAGTCTCGATGCCTGCTTTTTGCTCTCGCTGTCCATGGTTCCGTCCTCGATCATGGCTTCGAGCTGCTCGAGTCGCTGAAGGCGGGACCGAACCGTTCTGAAATTCGTGAGCATACCGCCGAGCCAGCGCTGAGAAACATAATGCATCCCGCACTTTTGGGCTGTTACCTCGACTGCCTTTTGAGCCTGACGTTTTGTGCCCACAAAGACGACATCCTTGCCGGAAGAGACAATCTCAGCGAGGAGTTTCTTGGCTATGAGCAGTCCTTTCAGCGTTTTTTTAACATCGATAATGTGAATAGTACCGCGCTTTGCGAAGATGAACGGAGCCATTTTAGGATTCCATCGGCTCACTGCGTGTCCAAAATGCACCCCTGCATTAATTAATTTCCGAGTTAGCTCTTTAGCCACAAAAGTCTCCAAAAAAACTTATAAAATCAAGCTTATTATGCCCTACATAAACGGACAAACCAAAGAAACTAATATAAATTGTAAAAATTGTCAAGAATTTTTATAAGAAGATTTTTTACCGTCTGTCGGGGATTTTTACCCCGTGGGGATGTTAAAATAGAGGTTCCGGATTGCTCGAAAATAGAATTTTTCAGTAGAAGCAATTCCCGGAAGTCTGTCCTAAGCCTGGCAGAAGCCCCCGTTATGGGCTTTGAAATGGGCATTTTCTCAATACCAGACGGTAATCAGTATGTTAGGCTCTGTTTTTTTGGACTGGATTTCCCCGACTGTCACATTTGTTCGTTTTATTATAATATTCGGATTTTTTTTCAGCCATTCGGCTATTTGTTCGTCCAGAAAACTGATTGCCCCGGGGTGCAGTTTTGTAAAGAAAGTTTTAACGCCTGTAATTCGTCCGGAAATGCCTGTTGAGGCTGCACTTGTTATTGTATTTGTTGCGACCTGTCTGGGCGCTTCGGTTTTCGGTATTTCCACTGCTCTGCTGCTGCCCAGATCCAGGGGGGAATGCGAAATACCCGTTTCATCGGCCCCCGCGTCATCGAGGGGAATCGATTTATTGGAATCGTTATCGAATGGTGATGAATTGTTAAAGTTCAGGTTCTCAAGATTGCCGCTTTCGAAATTATCCATAGAGTTCTCTCCAGAAAAGAATTTTTATTTCCGTTATTGTAACTGGATTATAACAGAACGTTATAATAAAACTTTCGATAAAATTTCATCGATTGTTTTATTTCTTTTAAGAACAGCTAAGCTTCGGAATCGTCCTCGGTGTTTTCTTTTTTTACATCTTCCGACTTTTCTTGCGGTTTTCTCACTTCTACTGCAGCGGGTTTTTCCGGGCCGCTCTTTTGGTCATTCTCTGTTTTATTTTGATCGGCCCGCTCCTGAACCTGTTTGGCATCGGCTATTGCTTTGTCCGCGGCTGTTTTGGCCTGTTCGGCGGCCCTGGTTTTTTCATCGGCCTCGGCAGCCTTTTTTTCCGCCTCCGCCTTAACCTTCTCCGCCTCGAGTTTTGTCCGCTGGAGCTCTTCCTCGGCCTTCCTGACCCGCTCGTCGGCCTGCTTTACTGCTATTTGGGCGTCGGCCTTTTCCACTTCGGCCTCAAGACGTGTGTGCTCGGCCTCTCTCGTTTTTTGTTCCTGTGCATGTTCGCTGGCGTTTATACCGAACGGGTCTGTGATCATGTCCGTAAGGTCTTTTGCGGATGGTGTAGATGCATGTTTTCTTCTGACCTCCGCCATGATTTCTTCCCGCGGTCTGCCGTTGGTGGAAATAGTCGGAGTCAGGATGAACACAGTCTCGACGGCCCGCTGCTCGGTATCTTCGCCGGAGAAAAGAAAACCGATAAGGGGCAGGTCTTTAAGCAGCGGGACACCGCGTGCGACACCAAACTTCTCGGTCTTTCTTATTCCGCCTATAACGAGACTTTCACCCGGCCGGATGCGGTTTTCTTTACTGTCAATCTGCTTTTTGGTCAGAATAGGTACCTGCTTGACACCGTCCGGGGTGTTTTTTGCACCGAGTATGATGCTTGTTTCGAGACCGATATAGCCGTCGGCGAAAACATGAGGAGTGATTTCGAGAGAATCGATGACATCTACATATTCTGTTTCCGTCTGGACCATAGTTGTCGTACCGGCGCCTGGAACGGTCTTGGTTATTTTTTGCAGCGGCACATGTTGTGTGGATTGAACGATTGCCGTCTTGCCGTTGACGATTTCGAGTGTTGGATTCATCAGGATTTTCAGAAAACCTCTCGATTCGAGCAGGTCAACCAGGGCCGCGAAATCATGGGACGTGCTCAGGTACCCGATTTTTAAACCCATCCTGGCGCGAATCAGCTCCCTCAGTGACGCACCCGGAAAAGCCGGCAGATATTCGTCGTCTGTTATTAATTGCTGGACGTCAGCCCCGAAAGCTGTGCCGCCGGGTTTCAGCGCTATATCTTCACCAAACAGGTTCTCGATTGCAATTGTGGTTTCACGGTCGAATGTGAAATCCGCATAAATCTCGGAGATAAGGCAGTCAATTTTTACCTGGATCGGAGGGATATCTATCTGATTTAACGTTTCGAGCACCGACTCTATATCTTCCCGGGTGGGGCATCTTACAATTAACTGGTTGGTGGCCGGGTTGCTGCTGACGGTATAGTTTTCTATTTGTGTTTCCTTGCCTTTTTTATCGAAAAGCTTGGTTGCGAATTGCTCGTGAACTATCTTCTTTAATTCGTCGGAGGTATGATACTTGCAAAAGTAAAAAAGCTTCCATTCCGATGAGCCGCCTACAATCTGTTCGACTATTTCCGGGGGATTTTTATAAACATCCGGCATAGGAACATTCGGCTCTGCAAGATATTGGATTTGAAGCTTGTTAAGGGTTTCCTTGGCTTCGTCTTCTGTGTTTGTCTGAGCTCGAAGATGTTCGTACCCTCCAGCCCATAAAACAACTGCAAAAGCCGCCAACCACGTGAAATATTTGCCGTGGCATGTTTTTTGGCTGTTGCCAATCATAGCTAATGACCAATCTAAAAAACCTACGCTCCACGGTGTGCTCATCTATACCCAATGAAGCTGCCATAAGTGTAGGCAGAACAACAAAATATTATATCCCCTGTTGTCTTATCGTCAAGGATATAGATTAATTATTAGCGAAATAACGCATTTCTTTTAGACGAAATCCCGATTTTTTGCTATTTTCGGGGATTATGGTACGAAAAAAGCATGGAATTACCGTTGGTTTTATCTCGTTGGGCTGTCCGAAGAACTCCGTTGACAGCGAAAGAATGCTCGCTGAAATAGCCGAGGCCGGCTTTATAATTACACCTGAGTCCTATGATTCCGATGTTATCGTAGTCAATACATGTGCTTTTATCGCACCTGCAAAGGCTGAATCGCTCGAAGTAATTAAACAGGCTGTGGCCGATAAGGCCAATCCGAAACGCAGGGTCGGCAGGGTAATCGTCGCAGGTTGTCTGTCGGAAAGATTAGGACCCGATATCTATAGTGAAATCGACGGTATCGATGCAGTTGTTGGTTTAAGCCAGAGAGACAATATTGCCAAGGTAATCCGGAAAGTTCTTTCGTCCGAGAGGCCGGTAATCCCTTATGATAAATCCGACGACCCGGACCGGCAAGGAATTCTGGACGACCGGACGAGATTGCTTATAACACCTGGGCATTGGGCTTACCTGCGGATCAGCGAGGGTTGCGATCATCGGTGCAGCTTTTGCACGATACCGGCAATCCGGGGCCGGTTCCGAAGCAAATCCCCGGAGCTTATCCTGGCCGAAGCCGAGGAGCTGGTTTCCGCCGGTGTGGTAGAATTGAATGTAATTGCACAGGATACGACCTTCTACGGCCACGACCTGAAGTTGAAAGATGGCCTGGCGAACCTTCTGGCCGATCTCGAAAAAATCCCCCCGCTGGTTTGGATTCGACTAATGTATTCGTATCCGACGGGAATTAGTGAAAAGCTTATTAAAACAATCGCTAAAAGTGAAAAAATCGTGCACTACCTGGATATCCCGCTCCAGCACATCAGCGATGATATCCTCAAGTCGATGCGCCGCCCGGATACGAAGAACCAAATCCGTAAATTAATCGAGGACCTCCGCTCGGCAATGCCGGACATCGTGTTGCGGACAACGATGATAGTCGGCTATCCCGGCGAAACCGACCGGCATTTCAACGAGCTTCTGGATTTTATCCGATGGGCGCGGTTCGACGCGCTGGGCTGCTTCAAATTTTATCCCGAAGCGGGAACAGCCGCCGCCGGGATGCCGGACCAGGTCCCGGACCAAATCAAGCAGCGACGGCTCGATGGATTGATGCTCTGCCAGCAGGAAATCGCCTTTGAAAAAAACCGAAACAGAGTCGGCGGTGAAATAACCTGTCTTGTCGATTCGGTAGATAGTGAATTCTTAGCGAAAGGGCGGTACTACGGTCAGGCCCCCGAAATCGACAGCCTGTGTTTGATAAAAACCAGCGACCGGCGAAAAAAACATCCAACACTGCCGGGACAGTTTATCCGGACAAAGGTAGTCGGGACAAAAGATTATGATTTGTTTGCCGAGCCGATTTAGTATTGAACTATATCGAAAATAAAAGTAAACTTGTCGCCATGTTAAAAATGATTCCGAACATCCTGACTCTCGGTCGTCTTGTCCTGACCGTAATTTTTTTGGTTATGATTCTTTTAGCGCCGCGATATTACGCTGACGGCGAAATTCCTTTTCCCGGTTTTCTCGATGTTGCTTTTATTCTCTTTGTTGTCTCGGGACTGACCGATATTTTCGACGGTATGGCCGCCCGCAGACTCAAAGTGACAAGCAAATTCGGGCGTATGCTCGATCCGCTTGTCGATAAGATCCTGGTCTGCGGGGCGTTTATCTGTTTCGCATTAATCGGCCAGCCGAAACTTTTCGATTTCGACCCCACCACTTTAGCTGTTATTCAATGGTCGGTGGCAGGTATCCTGATTGCACGCGAGGCCTATGTGACGGCACTGCGGCATATCGCCGAGGCGAGAGGTATTAATTTCGCCGCAACCGCATCAGGAAAAATCAAAATGTTTACTCAGATTTTCGCCATAGGCACTGTCATTATCAAAATGGCGCACGTCCAGACGGCGGCTTGGGGCAACTGGTTCACTATGGTGACTTTCGCGATTATGATTGTTGTGACGGTCTTCTCCGGCCTGCGGGCAACCCAGCGAAGCTCCTGGAAACAGGCGGCGGGTAAGGCGCAATCATCTTAAAAGTCAAAAATTAAAAATCAAAATTGTGGAATCCCTTCGGGATGACCTCATTAATTTTTATATTTGCTTTTTTATGCTTATTTTATTTTGTTGATAATCATCTCTGCGACTTTTTTGCCTGATTTTAGCATCCCGCCGAAAATCGGTCCCATCCTCGGAAGACCATAGACCGCACAAACCGCCATCCCTGCGATATAAAGACCGGGGAAAATTTCGCCGGTTTTTTCGACGACACCTGCCTCGGCCTTTTCCACGTCCATAAAACCTTCCTGTATCCCTTTCGGAAGGAATTCAGGCTTTCTCTTTAGCAGCATGTGAACGACCTCCGCAGGATGACCCGTCGAATCGATAATACATTTCGCCGCGATACAATACGGGTCCACATGCAGCCCGGCTATGGTAATGGGCGAATGATTGACGACCACGCCTTCGATTTTGTCGCTTTTTATAATGACATCCTCGGCCTCGGTAAGATTGAATATTTCCAGCCCGGCTTTTTTCGCCTGATATGCAAGGGCCGCCGCGAATTCTATCGAGTCGAACACGTACAGGCCTTTTTGTTTTTTCGAAGTTATGCCGAATTCGTTCGGTATCTCGTCGTCCTGGGTAACGATTACGTTGAATCCCGCCGCTCCGCCCCAGATTCCACCACCGATGGACAGCTTCCTCTCGATAAGGGCGGTTTTTATCCCGGCTTTTGCCAAGTAGTAACCGGCGGTCAGACCGGCCGGCCCGGCACCGACGATAACCACGTCATTTTCGAGATGTTCGGTTAATTTTCTGTTGTATTCGGCTGTTATGGCTCTGGATATTTCTGTCTCTATCATTTGTATCTTTCCGATTTATTAAAATTTCAAAAGGGATTATATAAGAATTACCAACCTTGGCAAAGTTTTTTTGTCAATCAGCTCGCCCGGGAGGATTTTCTTTTTTTCGAGGCTTTTTTGTGCTCGCGGAGGTGGAACTTAACGTCGATTGCGGTTTTGAGAAGAACCAGGACCAGCAGCAGAGCTGCCGGTGAGCCGAGGGCCATTGAAAGAAATCCACCGCCTAAGATAGTTATATGCATCACGACGACACGGGCGTAAGGCTGGCCCATTAAGTCGCGGATATTGGTACGTGTGTATTCGCCCTTGATAAGATAATTATAAACGAACGAGACGCCGTGACTGGCGAATAGCGAGAGCACGCCTAATCTTACCGTCGGTGGGATGGTCAGCATGATATGTTTGACGACATTGAACAGCAACTGCACGAAGACTAAAAAGCACGGCCAGGCATGTTGGGGGTTAATCGGCTCACTATCGGCTTGTTTGAAAATGGCTAATACGAAAAAACCATGGATGGCGGTAAATCCGCCGTAGTGAATTATAAAGAACGGTATCATAAACAGTTTGCCTAAATGCTCGGCCGGATGTTTGACTTTGACGAATGCCATCTTCAGAACGTTATAGAATCCGACGGCTAAATTCTCCGCCCAGTAAAGCAGCACGATATAAAACGCGTTCCACTTAAGGAACAAGACACCGACCAACGGGATTACATTCGCCGCTAAAAGGGCAAGCACCGGGATACTCGTTAAAACGTCCTCGCCCTTTGCAGGCAATAGCAACGACTTGAATTTTTGCTTCGAGAATTTCATATATATTTCATATTGTCATTCCTGTGCAGGCAGTCCCGTTAAGGACGCCTTACGTCCGAATCCATTAAAATACATCGAAAACTGGATTCCCGTTTTCACGGGAATGACGGATTGTGTTGTATTGTTGAGTAAGATAACAAATCTTCTTCAATTGTGTGAGAGTTTTTTCATTGATAGCCTTATAGTTTTAGACGTCATATTCACTTTTTCGGCGTCATTTTGTAATTTCAATTGACATGTCCAAAAAATGCCATAGGATTTAAACATAAGAGCATATTATTGAAGGACGGTGCAAGTTATGACGAATAAAGGATTTACACATCTTCATTTGCATAGTCAATATTCGCTGTTGGACGGCGCGATATCGTTTGATAATCTGCTGAAACAGTGCAAAAAGCTGGATATGGAAACGGTGGCCGTGACGGATCACGGCAATATGTTCGGCGCTATCGAATTTTATACCAAGGCGATCGCCGCACATATCAAGCCCGTCATCGGTATCGAGGCGTATATCGCGCCGGCCAGCCGGTTCGACCGGACTAAAACCAGCATATCCGACGCTGCGTACCACCTGATATTATTGGCGGAAAATATTACCGGTTATAAAAATCTCCTTAGACTTGCAAGCGCAGGTTACACCGAGGGATTTTATTATCGCCCGAGGATAGACAAGCAGATTTTAGCCGAATGCAACGAAGGATTGATCTGCACTTCCGCCTGTCTTAAAGGCGAGGTCTCGATGTCACTTATTAAAGGCGACGAAAAAGGCGCTCTCGCCTCGGCGGAAAGTTATCTTAAGATTTTCGGACCTGAAAGATATTTCATCGAGATACAGCATCACGAGCCGGATGAAACAGGCGTTCGCCAGGGATTGATAGAGATAGCGAAAAAACTGGGAATCGGCCTGGTGGCGACAAATGATGTGCATTTCCTTCAAGAGGACGACCACGAAGCCCACAACTGCCTGTGTGCCATCAGTACCGGCAAAAGGGCCGACGACCCCGACAGGATGGTTTATCCCTCGGATGTATTCCTTAAAAATCAAGGCCAGATGCGGCAGCTTTTTGCAGAAGTGGAAGAGGCCTGTGACAATACTCTTGCCATCGCCGAGCGCTGCAACGTGGAGCTCGACTTGAAGACGCGTCACGCTCCGCGTTTCGAGCCGCCGGACAAAAAAACGCCGGAAGATTACCTGACCGAATTATGCTACGAAGGTGCTAAACAACGATACGGCGAAATCTCCGACGAGATTAAAGAAAGACTCGACAGAGAGCTTAAGGTAATCGAATCGAAGGGCTTTGCGAGTTATTTTTT
>CAYVXS010000041.1:0-12383 GCA_964454885.1 uncultured Pirellulales bacterium | reverse complement strand
GCGAAACGTTCGAGCGTTCCGAGCCGACGTGTTCGGCGATGTCACAGACGCACTGCTCGCCGTCTTTGAGAAAATTGATAATAGCAATACGCAAGGGATGTGCTATCGCCCTGGCGATTTCCGCCTGCCTTTCAAATAATAACTGTTTATCTTTACTTAACATTCGACCTCCATAAATAATTAACTATGTGATAATATACTCACATACTCACTTAAAGTTCAAGAAAAAACAACATTTTTTATGTATTGCTTATACATATTTTTTTGTCATACCCGCGAAAACGGTTATCCATTTATAATATCGCAATAGTGGATTCCTGCCTGCGCAGGAATGACAGCAAGAAGGAGCATGTTTGAGCATGCTAATATTTTTTTCTGAATCTTGCGGCGGGGATATTTAAGATTTTGCGGTACTTTGCGACAGTGCGTCTGGCAAGATCATCGATACCGGCTTTCGCCAGCATTTCAACTATCTTATCGTCACTTAAAGGCTTGCTTTTGTCTTCTTCGTCGATAATCTGCTGTAATTTTGCCCTGATGGCCTCCCAACTGCGACCCCGGCCGTTCACGTCTTCTTTTCCGCCGCTGAAAAACTTGCGAAGCGGCAAAATCCCCCAGGAGCATTGGACATATTTACCGGAGACGGCCCTCGATACCGTCGCCAGATGCACGCCGACATCATCGGCAACTTTCGACATAGGCAGCGGGCGAAGATGAAGCTGGCCCTTATCGAAGAAATCCTTCTGATATTTCACCACCGTTTTGGCAACTTTCAGAAGTGTGTTTTTGCGCTGCTCAATCGCTTCCATAATCCACTGAGCGGCACGCAGGTTGTTCTGTAAAAACTTCCGGGCCTTTTCGCTGACCCGATTGTCTTTTACCATCTTAGCGTAGTAGTCGTTTATCCTCAGGCTGGGTAAACCCGTATCGGCAAGTCTCACAGAATACTGGCCGGAACTTTCCGAGGCCTCGACAATGACATCAGGAGTAATCGAGTGGTTTTGGTCACGGCCGATTTGCAGACCGGGCGAGGTGTCAAGCTTGCTGAGCCGCTCGATGGCATGGTTGATCGTCTCGATATCGCAATTCATCTTTTTCGCAATTTCCGGCAGACGGTTCTCAAGCAGCTCGTCCATGTGCTCGGTAATCAAACGTGACTCGAAACTCATATCCGTATCCCCGTTTTGTGACTCCTCTTTAAAGCGGGATCCGTCTTCGCCGTTCTGGGCCATCTGTATAAGCAGGCATTCCTTCAAATCCCGCGCCCCTACACCGGCAGGCTCAAGCTTCTGCACGAGGCCCAGGGCCTCTTTCAAATCATCGACCGTGAAATCATTTTTGTCCTTGTTATGCAACTGTTCAAGCCTTACTGTCAGATAACCCCGGTCATCGATATAATCGATAATCATCTCACCGGCCTTTTTCACAGTCTCTTTCGCTTCGACAAGCCGCCATTGTTCGGTCAGATATTCGTGCAGTGACTGGGAAGGAGCAGCGGTATTTTTTAAGGCTTCGAGTTTCCTGTCCCGCTCGTCGCCGGGAATCCGCGCGCGCCAGGGACCGGCCTGGTCCATATAATCTTTATATTCATCGTCAAGACCATCGAGACGCTCGAAATCCTTGGCTTTATTATTGTCCGTGCCGACAACCAGGTCTTTTTCACCGGCATCTTCCTGGAGCTGTTCCCGGGAGGAATCTCCTTCCTCGGTATTCGAAGGCTCGGATATTTCCAAAACGGGATTGTTGTTAAGCTCCTGTTCTATTCTTTCCTGCAGGGCAAGAATAGGAAGCTGGAGGATTTCCATAGATTGTATCATGTGCGGAGCGAGCTTCATCTTCTGCTCCATCCGCATCTGATTTGTCATTTCCAGCTTCATAAAAGCACCGATAAAAATCCTCTTTTAAGTCGTTATTTAAGCTATTGTTAGTTTATCATAGATACATATTCCGATTTCGTCAATATCGCACCTTGAATTCAGTAATAATCGTGCTTTCGGCGGATATTAAAACGCAAATAAAGGCGGGGAAAAATTATTCCAGCGTTTGTCTGCCGATAATGGCATCGGCCAACATTTTGCCGGAGGCATATTCTATCGTGCTACCGGTGGGAAGCCCCCTTGCCAGGCGGGTAATTTTCACATCGGAGCTCCTCAGAAGTGAGCTTATATAAAGTGCCGTGCCGTCGCCGGCCATATTCGGGTTTGTCGCCATTATCAATTCTTTTACATTACCGGTGTAAACCCTTTCAACAAGCTGCTTGATGGTCAAATCGCCCGGCTCGACGCCGTCCAGAGGCGCGATATGTCCGCCGAGAACGTGATATACCCATTTGCACGCACCGGTTTTTTCCAGGCTTATGACGTCTTTCGGCTGTTCGACAACGCATATTATGCTCTTGTCCCGGCGCGGGTCGGAACATATCTGACAAACGGATTGTTCGGACAGATTGTAGCAGATTTCACAGCGTATAATCTTCTGTTTCAAATCGCGTATGGCGTCGGCCAGTTTCATAGCTTCGGCCGGCGGGGCTTTTAGTAAATAAAACGCTAACCTCTCGGCAGACTTCGGCCCTATACCCGGAAGCTTGCCGAACTCCTCGATTAATCTATTCAAAGTTTCCGTATATGCACTACTCATAAATTACCCTGTCATTTACATCTCTAATCTTCTTCTATGTCGGTGATTATTGCATCGAGGCCGAGAAGAACTGTTTTTACCGCCGGGTCGTTAATCAGCTCATTCCGTCTCTGTCCGGTGGTCATCTCTCGAATCGGGACCGGTTCATCCTGCGTTTGTTCTCCCGAAGCAATTTCATATTTGAGTTTAACGGGAATTGAAAGCTGCTCGCCAAGCAAACTCTGAATCTGCTCGGCCCGGCCGCTACTTTCGCACATATTTTTTTGTAATTGGGCAGACGAGCCGAATTCGAGCGTTAAGATTCCGTCCTCGAACCGAGACGGCTCGGCCCAGCCTAACAATCCGGCGGTTGCCGGCCCGAGTTTGGTTGTTATAACTTTCAAGAAGTTGGGCCAATTTTCTTTTATCGATTGTATATCCGTCTGGCCGAAGATATTTTGCGATTTGAGACTCGTCGTCTGCGGTCTTTCATCTACCGCTGGGAAACTTTTGCTGGTCTGATTCTCATCGCGTGAGATTACTTTTTTTTTAACTGGAGTTTCTGTGCCGGATTTCAACTCCGAGAGAAGCCCTTCAACATTCATAAAATGCTCACTCAGGGCAAAACGTAAAAGTGACGCTTCCAGCAGTGCCCTGCTCGTATCGCTGTTTTTTATCGCCCACCGGAGTTTTTCCAGTGTCGCGATATTATAAACCAGCGCCGCTATATCGAATTTTTCCGCTATACTACCGGCCCGCTGGCGCTGCTGCTCGGTCAAAATCACTAACTCGCTCTTCGGGCCCGTGGATTTAACTACCATCAAATCCCGCATATAATCGATAAGCGAATCGACTACCTGGACCTCGCTGACGCCGGTACAGATTAAATCCTCAATGGCGGCAAGTGTGCCGGATGCATCGCTGCCCCCGATTTTTTCTATGAGGTTCCATATCTTCTCGCTGTTTGGCTGACCGAGATACTGCTCGAGCAACTGTACCGTCAAAGGCTCGATACCTGTGCTGATAAGCCTGTCCAGCAGGCTCAGGCCGTCTCGCATTGAGCCGTTCGCCATCTTAGCCAGGGGAAGAATTAAATCTTCTTCGTATTTAATCTTCTCCCTGCCGAGTATGGATTTAAGCTGCCCGGCAATTACCGCCGGAGTAATATTGCGGAAATCGAACCTCTGACACCGGGATTGAATCGTCGCGATGACTTTATTCGGCTCGGTTGTGGCGAAAATAAACTTGATATGGCTCGGCGGCTCTTCCAGTGTCTTGAGAAGCGCATTGAAGGCCGAAACGGTCAGCATGTGCACTTCGTCGATGATATAAATCTTGAATCTCGAACGAGCGGGCCTGTATATCGCGTTCTCCCGAAGCTCACGGATTTCATCGACCCTGTTATTCGACGCTCCGTCAATCTCGATAACGTCGATATCCTCCCCGATATTTACCGCGATGCAACTGTCGCACTTACAGCACGGCTCGGTCGTCGGCTCATCGACCGAAAGGCAATTGAGCGCCTTTGCCAGAACCCGCGCCATTGTTGTCTTGCCTACGCCTCGTGTACCGGTAAAAAGGTAAGCGTGGGCGACTCTTCCGGTTTTGATTGCATTTTTCAGGGTCTGGGCGATCGGGTCCTGCCCGATGATGTCATCGAACGTCTGCGACCGATATTTTCTTGCAAGAACTGTATAAGCCATTTTCGAGTTGGTTAATGATTATTCGATTAGAAAACTCAATTTATGCCGCAAAATTGCAGCCGAATATAACAAAAAAGCAGTATAACAAAACCGGTAAATTTTTTCTACAAAAACATTTTGATTTGACATAATTTGCATCAAAAGCTATTTTTCACACAATGAGTATAAGGCCGAAAGAGATGCATTAATAGAATATGATACAACCTGGCCACGAATAATATTTTACGTCCGCCACAGGCGGGCAAAAAAATCTCTGAATTAGAGAAGGAGTATAACTATGAGAGTCAGAATCGAGGATACCTGCACTGCCTGCGGCCTTTGCGTTGATACTTGCCCGGAAGTTTTCGAGATGGGTGACGATATGGCACAGGTGATGGTCGAAGAAGTTCCCGCCGAGCACGAAGACGCCGTTCAGCAGGCGGCCGACGAATGCCCCGTCGAGGCAATCATCGTCGATTAGAAGCACTTTTTTATATCGAGAAATTTAGTTTATTCCGAGCTTAGACAACTGAATCGGGATATATCTTTAGCCGGCCAGTATATAAAGCCCGACGGAGGCGTTATTGTTGCCAAAGCTCATGCTTTAAATCAGAATTAGTCTTCCTGTCTTGTCAAAATAAATACACCAAGCAAAAAGAATACAACACCGATTGCCAGCAACACTAAACACGGACTTATCATTTCCGAAAAACTGAAGTTGCGCCAGATAGCTCCTTCGAGAGCGAATATACCCCACTTCACCGGACTAATATTGCTGAACGGACGTAACCAGCCCGGCATAAAAGCCAGCGGAACCATGCCTCCTCCGACCATTGCCATAATCATAAGTATTGCCCAACCGGCGCCTCCGGCACTTTGCTCTGTGCGTCCAAGTGTACATATAAACATCATAAGACCAACAAAACACAGTACCGTACAAAGTGCTGCAGGAATAAACAGCGACAGATTACTTACAGGCATCTTAAAAATTATCTTGGCACCTGCAAAAAGAACGCACATTATTAAGACACATGTCATAAAACACGCCAGGCCTTTGCCGCCAAGAATATGAGCACGCCCGATCGGGCCGATGCGTAAACGTGCAAATGTTCCGTTCGCACGTTCTTTGACTATCGAAATGGCAAATGTCGCCGTACAGCCGAGTATTGCCCAGAGCATAGCCTGTGGAAATGTAATCTGGAACGATGTAGCGGGTCCCTCTTGTTCTCTGCTTACGTCTAATTGGGCGAAATTCAGTATATCTCCACCAAAACCGGATTGATAAGTCTGCTCGTTGACATCTTTGAGCAGGGTGTCGAACGAATCGAAGAAATTTAGAAAAAGTTCTTTCTGCTTCGGTTCTAAATCATTGTCGCTTCCTACATCATTTTTCCAAAGACCGACCTGATCCTTCATCCATGTACGGTCGGTAAATTTCCCGCTTAATGTCGTAAATTGAGCCTTGGCAAGAAGGCCCTGCAGGTAACCGCTTTCCATCCTGCGTGATGGATCCGATGCTATTTCCAATTTCGGTTCTTCGGAATTAAATAACGCTTCGAATCCGCCCCCAAAACCCTTGTTTATGATAACCGCAGCGGCTACTTTGCCTTTCCTGACCTGTTCAATTGCATCATCCCGGCTCGCGGGGATTATTTTCAATGCCTCGTCAGACTCTAATTCCGATATAAAATTGCCTGAAAATTCCGACTTATCCAGGTCCACAACGGCGATTTCCATTCCTGAAGGCCCTTCTCCGGCACCTGAAAAAATCGCGCCAAAAAACAAAGCAAACATTACGGGAAAACCAAAAACCCAGAAAACATTCCCCTTGTCGCTAAGCAGCACACGCAGGTCTTTAACAGCAAGAAATAATGCCATTTTCATTAATCTCTAAGCCTCCGTCCGGTAAGATTAAGAAAAACATCCTCAAGGTTAGCCATTTGAACTCTAAGCGAACGAAAACGCAGGCCGCTGCTGTTAAGCTTTGCCAAAGACTCCATCGGCTTCTCTGTCTGGAAAATGATTCTGTTATTTTCAAACTGCACATCTTTATTATCGATAAGCGTTTTTATTCTGCCGGGATCAGGCGGTTTTTCTTCGAATTCGGCCTCGATATGGGATGGGCCTCCGTGTTTGGTAATAAGATTATCAACGCTGTCCATGTCTAAAATTTTGCCGTGGTCAAGTATCGCCACCCTCTCGCATAGACGTTGAGCTTCTTCCATGTAGTGAGTTGTATAGATTATCGTCCGGCCCTGTTTTTTCATGTCCTCTATCGTATCGAATATCAAATTGCGGGACTGCGGGTCCACTCCGACCGTCGGCTCGTCGAGCAGTAAAATCGGCGGCTCGTGCAAAATAGAGCATACCATATTAAGACGTCGCTTCATTCCACCGCTATATTTTGATACCCGCTCTCTTCTGCGTTGTGTCAGGCCCGCTATTTCAAGGCAAGTACCGACACGCTCTTTTAACTTCCGCCCGCTTAATCCGTAGATCCTGCCAAAGAAACGCAGATTATCCTCCGCCGAAAGCTCTTCGTAAATCGCCAGTGTTTGTGGAACTACTCCTAAAGACAAACGAACCTCAATCAAGCCCGGATCGGTTTTCCCGTCAAGTGTCACCGTACCGGCGTCGGATTTCAAAAGCCCGCACAGCAATTTAATTGCAGTCGTTTTCCCCGCTCCGTTAGGTCCCAACAGACCGAATGTCTCTCCCTTTTGCACTTCAAAGCTGACATCATCCACTGCAACAATGTTCCCATATTGTTTCCTGAGACTGTCGGCCTTAATCATGCAAAACCACTCCGGGTATAGAACCGTTATTCTTTTATTACCTGTTCTGCGGGCACTTATATTATGTAAAATCGCCCGGTTTTCAACCGCGCGAAAGCTCCCGGCTTCTCTCGGCGGCCCGCCTCAAAGCCTTTAATACTATATCTTCGAGACCTCTTTCAATAAATACCTTAAACGCCGCCTCGGTAGTACCGTTCGGGGTGGCGACCTTTTTTGTCAGCATCTCCGGCGTCTCACCCCGCTCGGCCGCTCTCTCGGCAAGCAGTGCCGCTCCCTTGGCGGTTTGAAGAACAAGCTCCTTCGATACTTCCTCGGGCAAGCCCAGCTCGATGCCGGATTTAATCATTTCCTGCATCATCAGGAAGAAATAAGCAGGCCCGCTGCCACTAACCGCCGTGACAGCATCCATCAGGCCTTCGTCCTCAAGAATGATGGCTTTCCCAACGGAAAGCAAAATAAGCCTGGCAAATTCGACTTTTGACTTCGCCTTCTCGTTGGCAAACAAAGCACTGGCGCCTTCATCGACCCACGCCGGCATATTCGGCATGACGCGAACAATTGCCACATCGCCAAGAATATTGGAAATGCTTGATGTCGTAATACCGGCCGCTATGGATATTACAAGTAGTTCCGGTTTGATTACTCCCTTAATCTCCTCCATGACTTCCTTCATATTCTGCGGCTTGGCGCTGAAAACCAGATTATCAACATTCGAAGCCAGCTCGGCGTTGCTGTTTGTCGTCCTGACTCCGTAGTGCTCCCGAAGATATTCGAGGCGCTCCGCCCGAACATCGCTGGTATAGACCTTGCCCGGCCGGTACACGTTGGCCTTCAGTATCCCGTTTATCATGGCTTCCGCCATATTTCCGCTGCCGATGAAACCTATCGTGCTCACTTTTTTCTCCTTATTAAAATTTACCCTATAATTTCAACATTTTTCGAGAATCTTTTCCGCTAAAATGCGACGCCTTTTGACGATTTTATCTCCTTTTGTTTGCCTTTTTAACAACCTCTCGCAGGCCGGTGCGGCATATTGCATTTCTTTCCGAGCATCGGGAAACTTCACTTCATTGAGAACAAGAAGCGTATAATAAAAGGGAAATCTTTTCCACCTTCCCCCGCCGTCCCGGAAGGATTTCAGTGTTCTCATCCCCGCAGCAAGTATTCGCTCGCCGTCTTCAATCCCCCCGGCCGACAAACGGCGCCAAAGCGCACAACTGCAGCTCGCACAACAATACATCCCCTTATCCGGCACGATATACAGTTTCAAACGCTCCATGAATCCGGCGGTGGCTTTTTCCAGAGCCGACTTAACATCTGCCGATGTCACATCCAGAAGTAATAAAATCCGGCAGGACTCCTGGCCGAGAATATGCGACAGTCCCGCTCGCGTCGTTATCTTTTCCCCGGTAAAGAGCGTCAGGCTGCTCTGGAAATCTCTCGCGGTCGGAGCAAACATATCCGCATACGAACCCGGCAGACCCTGGCGGGAGGCAATCCACTTGGCTACCTTAACTTTTTCGGATTTTGACAAAGGCCGATTATAAAAAAACGCCTCGTTGACCGAATCAAGCGTCGAAGCCAGACTGTTTTGATTAACTAACTTCACGATTTTTTTCCTTGTTACCAATTCATTGATGGTTATAATCCCGTTAGCAAATTCCAGGATGTAAATATTAAAACCAAGTGGGGACAAAAGCAATGCAAAAACAAATCGAATATTCAGATGCAATTAAAACCAAATATCCCGAGCAGGTCGTTATAGCTATAGCCAAAGACAGAAACGGCAAATTCAATCCGATTACGTTGGGATGGACGATGATTGTTTCCGGAAACCCTCCCATGATGGCAATCGCCGTTGCCAAAACGCATTATTCTGTTGAAGCGATCACACACACGAGGAGTTTCACCATAGCCTTCCCATCCTCGGAGATGGCCGAAGCGGCCATGTTTTTCGGCTCGAAGTCGGGCAGAAATATCGACAAGTTCGCCGAGTTCGATTGTGTTACGGCCCCGGCCAAAGAAATTGATTCGCTGCTTTTGGCCGATGCCGTCGCCAACTTCGAATGCGAGCTTGAATCACAGATACCCGCCGGCGATCATTTCATCTTTGTCGGAAAAATCGTCTGCTCCCACATCAACACCGAACCGAAGAAACGCCTTTACACCGTCGCGGCCGGACACAAACTCGGCCCGGTCTCTTAGATCAACTATTTTCAGTTCACGATTTGCCATTGGCGTACTTTTGATATTCTGACTTAAACAAATTTGTTTTACCATAACCATCCGAAGCAAATAAACATAAGGTTGTCTCATTAATACCTTTGTAAATACCTGCTTCCGATAATATTTCAAATCATAACATCGCATATAATTAAACAGGTGCAATTTCAGTATCTTATGAGTTGATTTATATCTCAATATCTGTTAAAATTAAGGTTTTGTATACCAAGAGGTTAAGGTTAAACCGTAGAGCAAAAAATGCATCATATAGCCATTATTGTGCACAGACATTTTCCACTCGATAACTCGCGATACCTCCTGCGCGAAATCACTGAAATCTGGCAAAAAGAAGGCTTGCGAGTGAGCGTGTTGAACGGACCCGGCACTCGTGTGGATGCCGATCTGGCCATTCAGCATGTCGATCTGACGGTAGTACCCGAAAATTACCTGGCATATATACGTCAGTACCCCGCGACCATTAACGGCTCGGTCGGAGATATTTCCAAACGCCGAATCAGCTCCAATCTCGTTCGTCGCGGCGACGGTTACCAGGGACAAGTCCTCGTCAAGACAAACAATAATTGCAGAGGCGGCTGTGACGCGGAGGTCACTACAAAGGGACCGTTATTGAAAAAATGCACAAACTCGCTTCGCAGCAGGCTGCCCTGGACCTGGCGAGCCAAACTATCCGACTACCCTATCTTCGAGTCGGTCAGTCAGGTGCCCCGTGTAGTCTGGTACAATCCCGACCTGGTTGTCGAAAAGTTCCTCCCGGAACACAGCGACGGCTTATACTGCCTGCGTACCTGGGTTTTTTTCGGCGACAAGGAGTCGAACTCGGTAGCTTATTCGGATCAGCCGATTGTCAAGTCCAACAATATTTTGCGTAGTGAAAAAGTGGCCGAGGTACCCGATGAACTACGTCAAATGCGGCGGGATATGGCTTTCGACTATGGTAAATTCGATTATGCCATCGTTAATGGACGGGTAATCCTGTATGATGCGAACCGGACGCCGACAATGGGCAGTCTTTCAAGGGAAAAACTATTACCGACTATCCGTTTGCTCGCCGAGGGCATCCGGGAATATTTGTAAACACATAAGATTTGTATTTTAAACCTTCTTTAGGATTGAACATGGACAGAAAAAATCAAAACGATAAACCACATTCTGAGAACAAACCTTCCGGACAAGAACAGCCGAACAAGGAACTCGATGCAATCGGACACTGGCAGGATATCTCCCGGAAATGGGAAAAATTCGGCCCCCCTTTAAATCCGTCAGCCCAGGATACAGCCTTCATCACTGACGTGATAAATTCCTGGGCGCGTGACAACGGCGTACCTCGTGCACTGATACTTGGTGTGACTCCGCAACTGTATCATTTGCAATGGCCTGACGGAACGGAAATACTGGCCGTGGACCACACACAGGAAATGATTGACAACGTCTGGCCGGGGCCGCGAAACGCCGCAATCCTCGCCGAGTGGACCGACATGCCATTGGAGACGGGTTCACGTGACATTGCACTCTGCGACGGTGGTATCAGTCTGCTTACCTTTCCACACGGGCACCACCAATTTGTTCATGAACTCCATCGAGTCATCCCACCGGACGGTTTGTGTATGTTCCGTCTGTTCGCCCCACCTAAAGAACGCGAATCGTTCGACAAAGTGTTCCAGGATTTGCTCGATAGAAAAATCCCCGACATAAATCAGCTCAAACTCAGGCTCTGGACGGCCATGTATAAAGATATCACACAATGCCTTGAGCTAAAAGATGTCTGGGAAGCATTTAACCGGGTCGCGCCGGATTTGAACAGTCTTGCCCCGCAAATCGGCTGGCCGCTCGAGCACTTACAGATGATCAATACGCATCGGAATTGTGAAACTAAGGCCGTTTTTCCGAGCGTCGATGAAGTCCGTCATCTTTTTTGCAAAGACCCGGGCGGTTTTGAATTCGTGACGGTCCATACACCGACATACGAGCTGGGTGAATGCTGCCCCACCGTAGTATTTCGCCGTAATAAATAAGGATGCTTATTAATGTCTAAAAGTTAAATCCTTTATACCTCCCCCACACAAGGTTGTTTAGTTTTATTATAGCCATTTACCCCGCTGCAAAAAAATACGGGAAAATATAAATAATCCTTCATTTAAAAAATAATGGCTAAAGTCCACCCTGCTAAGTTTCGGGTTTTATAAACTTTTATAAAACTTCAGGGCCTGCTCTGCCGCTTGTTTCGCGGAGCGGAGGTCTTCTTCCGTGGTGAACTGCGGATTGGTCCCGAGCCAGTGGATAGTGCCCTCGACGTACTTGCACAAATACGCAATGGAAGCCTCTTCCCTGACTTTTTTCCCGTCCTTCAAAAAGTAAATCGGGCTGGTATGGGCAAAGACAGACAATCCTCTCGGAAGGATACGGCTGCGCAGGTCCGGATGTTCCACTACCCGTGCGGCCAGCCACGTGCTTTGCGAAATATCCACGGTCGCCTCGACCTCCATCGAATAAAGCCCATCTACGGAAGGATTCTTATCTTCGGGAATCGTCTTGTGTCCGACTGTCACGCCGTTGGCCATAATTTCCAGAGTCGTGAAGGGCAGGATGGATCGCGCAGTCACTCGTGCTTTAATCTTTTTTGTCCCGTTGAATTCGACGATGTCACCCGGCTGCTGGCCGGCCGCCTCGAATTCAAGGATCGGCCCGTTGGTAACAAATGTTCTACCTGCCTTGACGGCATCCAGCCAGGAGGCAAAGTTTGCCTGTCCATCTATACGGGCATAGACGCGATTGCTGCCCAATGGTATCTCCTCGCCGAACTTGTCGGTTCCCGCCGCGATGGGCAGGCGAAAACCGGCATTGAGAAACTGGTAATAAAGGTCCAGAGACCGCATGATCGGGAATTCCGCCATGGAGAATCCCGAGTTCAGCCAGGGATTCCAGTGGTTCGGCAATTGAGTCGGGTCACTCCAGGTAATCAGCTCGACCGCATCTACAAAGCCCAGCGCGATACCTATCGGAAATTCCGCTCCGGGCAAAGAAGAAATGTGACACCAGACAACCATGC
>CAYVXS010000040.1:0-12512 GCA_964454885.1 uncultured Pirellulales bacterium | reverse complement strand
ACAACGGCAACGGCACTTACACCAATCCTCTCTTCTATGAGGAATTCGAGGATCCCGATGTCATCCGTGTGGGGCAAGATTATTATCTCGCCGGTACGACGATGCATATGAATCCGGCATTAATCGTGATGCATTCCAAGGACCTTGTGAACTGGGAAATCGCAAGCTATTGCATGGATAGGCTTGATCTTGGTCCCGAATATCGACTCGAGGGAGGCAACATCTACGGAAGGGGAACCTGGGCACCCTGCATACGCTATCACGAAGGTATGTTTTATGTCTTCACCAACGTCAACAATGCGGGTTTACAGGTTTTCCGCTCTAAGTCGGCTTTTGGCCCCTGGGAGCGCAACCAGTTGCCCGGGAGACATGACTTGTCCGTCCTTTTCGACGACGACGGCAAGGTATATCTTATTTGCGGCAACAGGAGCCCCTACACCATCGAAGAGCTCGCTCCAGACGTCAAATCGTTCGTTCCCGGCGCAAAGCACCAATTAGTCCTTCCGCCGGACCAAAGGTCGGGCGAAGGCCATCACTTATATAAGATCAATGGAAAATACGTAGATGTAATGGCCATCCCCGGGTCCAATACCGACCAGATTGTTGCCACGGCCGATTCCATCGACGGGCCCTGGCGGTCCGACCTTATGGTCGATGGCGAAAACTTCGGTGTTCCCAGCCAGCCACCCCTCCGACCGGGGACAAACATAAGACCCAATGACAAGAATTATACACTGCATCAGGGCGGCATCGTGGATACGCCCAACGGCGATTGGTGGGCCATCATCATGGCCGACCGCGGCAGCATCGGACGGATGGTCAATCTCGTCCCTGTCACCTGGGACAACGGCCTGCCCTACGTGGGCCTGCCCGGCAATCTGCGTAAGGCGCCCAACACCTGGATCAAGCCCAATACAGGCCATACTCAGGATCCCAAACCGGCATTTGTCCACGATGATAACTTCGACAGCGGAAAACTTAATCCCGAATGGCAGTGGAACCACGTCCCGGATGATTCCAAATGGTCCCTGACCGAAAAACCCGGTGTACTTCGACTCCATTCACTTCCGGCCGATGACTATTATAATGCTCGCAATAGCATTTGCCAGCGACCGCCAGGACCCGAATCGACCTTCACTGTCGAACTGGATACATCGGGCATGGCAGAAGGCGATACAGCCGGTCTGGCCCTCTTGAACTCTCCGTACGCGTGGATCGGAGTGGTCAAATCTGCGGACGGTCTGACTGTGCAGCAGCTCAATGCCCCCCAGCAGCGTCGCGGGGGATTCGGCCGTCGAGGCGGCGCCGCTGCCACCCCCGAGCCGGTCGCCCAACCCACGTTCAGTTCGGATATTCCGCCTACGAAGTTGTGGCTGCGTGTCAACTGCAACTTCGACACGGATTACGCCGTTTTCAGTTACAGTGTTGACGGCAAGGAATTCAAACCGCTGGGCGAGCCGTATACCATGCGATACAACTGGCAGGCGACCTTCCAGGGCGTCCGCCCGTCTCTGTTCCACTTCAACACTTCGGGCCAGCCCGGTGGCTACGTCGATTTCGACAACTGGACTGTCGATGAACCGCGAGCGCGAGCTGCCGAAAGGATCGTCCCCGTGGGCCAGACCATCGCCCTGTTCAGTGGTGCCGACGGCAGCTTTTTGGCGGCTGATAGTCAGAGCGGCAAGCTGGTCAATATCGCGGCGGGCACCGACGGCGACGTGCCTGGCAACGCCAGGTTCGAGATTATCGATCTGGGGCTGGGACGCGTGGCGCTTAAGACGGTCGACGGTGAGTTCGTCTCCGTGGCAAGCCCCGAAAGCGTGGTTCTCAAGGACTTGGCCGGGGCCAAAACCGGTGAGGCCGAATCGTTCCAATGGGTCACACTGATGCGCGGCGATATTGTCCTCATGTCTCTGACTAACCACAAGTACTTGAACACACAACCCAACAATCCCGGTCAGGTAACCGTCACCACTGCGGGTCCCCGCCCGGACCGCAAGGGTGGTGCCGAGTTCAAGTGGAAAGAAGTTGAATGAAAAATAATTCTACCAAACTCACTGAGGCCAGGCCCATGAAGACATATTTTAGAAACGCGAATAGATTGAAGAACATGAATATGTCCAAGATCCTCTTCGCCGTGTTCAGTATGGCCGTCGTCGCCGCCTCCATTGCGGTGGCGCAAATTCCCACCACCGCAACGCCAACTGTCATCGTCGGCACGAATGCCGAACCGGTGGCTGAGGGCAAATTCCAGCCGACGTGGGAATCGTTGAAACAATATCAAGTGCCCGAGTGGTTTCGCGACGCGAAATTCGGTATCTGGGCACACTGGGGGCCGCAATGTCAGCCGGAGCGCGGCGATTGGTATGCGCGCGAGATGTATAGCGAGGGCAATAGACGTTATAACGATCACCTTGCCCGTTACGGTCATCCGTCCCAGAGCGGCTTCAAGGACATCATCCATGCATGGAAGGCGGAGAACTGGAATCCGGACAAGCTGCTCGCGCTTTACAAGCGCGCCGGCGCGCAGTACTTCTTCGCGTTGGCCAACCATCACGACAACTTCGATAACTACGACAGCAAGTATCAGCCGTGGAACTCCGTGAACCTCGGCCCGCAGAAGGATTTGATCGACGGCTGGGCAAAAGCGGCACGCAAGTATGGAATGAAGTTCGGCGTAAGTGTCCACGCCGCCCATGCGTGGAGCTGGTATGAAACAGCGCAGGGCGCAGACAAGAATGGCCCGCTCGCCGGTGTGCCTTATGACGGCAAACTTGCCAAAGCCGACGGCAAAGGAAAATGGTGGGAAGGATACGACCCGCAGGATCTTTACGCGCAGAACCACACCCCCAGCCCGAATTTTCAAAACCTGAGCACCATTCATTCCCGCTGGAACTGGGGCAACGGCGTGACACCACCCGACCAGGCATATTGCGAAAAGTTTTACAACCGCACGATGGACCTCATCAACAAATACCGACCGGAGTTGATCTACTTTGACGACACAGCGCTGCCTCTCTGGCCGGTGAGTGATGCGGGATTGAAGCTTGCGGCGCACTTCTATAACAGTAATAACAAGTGGAACGGAGACAACGGCGTATTGTTCGGAAAGGTTCTCAATGACGAGCAACGCAAGTGTATGGCGTGGGACATCGAGCGTGGCAGCAGCAACCAGATCGAGCCCTTCCCATGGCAGACGTGCACATGCATCGGCAGTTGGCATTACGACCAGGGCATCTTCGATAGTCACCGATACAAGAGCGCGAAGACGGTGGTACACATGCTGATAGATGTCGTCAGCAAGAACGGCAACCTCCTGCTCAGCGTACCGCTCAAAGGGGACGGCACACCTGATTCAGACGAAATTGCGATAGTCGAAGGCATTGCCGAGTGGATGGAGGTGAACAAGGAGGCCATTCACGGTACGCGACCGTGGAAGGTGTTTGGCGAAGGCCCGCAGATGGCCAGCGCTAAGCCGATCAGAGCCCAGGGCTTCAACGAAGGAAGGGGAAAGCCCTTCACAGCCGAAGACGTGCGGTTCACAACGAAAGGCGAAACGCTTTACGCTATCATTATGGGCTCACCACAAACTGCGGTGAGCATCAAATCCCTGGGCAAGAGTGCGCATTTGCTGGAGAAACCGATCTCCGAAATCACGATGCTCGGCACTGAAGCGAAGCTCAAGTGGTCGCAAACGGACGACGCTTTGGTGATCGAAACACCGCAGAATCAAACCAGCGACATCGCCATCGTGTTTAAGATTACCCTTAAGGGATAATCAATTTTACCTGAAAGGTGATATTATGAAAAAATACATACGAGCACTTGCAATTCTGCTGGTGTTCGCAACGCGCGCGGTTCCTGCCCTGGCCGAAGGTCATTACAAAAGCTTCACCGTCTCCACTTATGCGATTCAGAGCACCGTACAGGGCCTGATGAACGGCAATCCCGATCCCGCCGAGTCATGGGCAACACTCACACGCAACCTCAAAATAGACAAAATCTACCTCGAGGTCATGCGCAACCACAGGCTCGTCGATGAAGCAGGTTTGGAGGAACTCAAGAAGTTTTTCGAAGACCAGGGAGTACAGGTCTGCGGCGGTCTGGCCTACAGTGTCAGCGAAAGTTATGGTTTCCAGAGCTTCGACTATGCCGACCCGGAAAACCGTGAATTCGCCCAGAAAGCCGTGGAAATGGCTGCCCGCCATTTCGATGAAATCCTGCTCGACGATTACTACTTCTTCAATCGCAAAACCGACTATGACATAAAGGACAAGGGGAACAAATCCTGGACGCAATACCGCCTTGAGACGATGCGTGAAGTTACCGAGAACCTCATCGTCAAACCGGCCAAAGCGGTCAACCCTAATTGCAAAATTATTATCAAGATGGCCAACTGGTACGACCAATACGCCAGTATGGGCAATGACACTGAAAAAGTCCCCCTGATTGCAGACGGCATGTTCTCCGGCACGGAATCCCGTCTCTGGGTCGGACAAGAACAGCATCTCCAACCGTATCTCAGTTACGATATCATGCGCTTCATGGACAATCTCAAGCCCGGCGTCAATAAAGGTGGCTGGGTTGACCAGGGCGGTTCCAACCCGATCGATCGTTATGCCGAACAACTACTCGATACCGTGTTCGCACGTTGTCCCGAGATGTGCTGCTTTCATTATAGTGGTATGCTGGGGGGCATTCGCTCCCGCAGCACTCGCGAATGGGCCGACCTGCCCACCAGTCTGAACCTCGCCGAAGTTCAGAAGACCGTTCCCGAAAATGACAATCTTCGCTTCGCGGACATCGCCGCCTACACACTCGGCCAGGTCGATAAGGTACTGGTCAAAGTCGGCAAGCCCGTCGGTATAAAGACCTATACACCTTATCACGCCACGGGAGAGGAGTTCCTCCACGATTATTTAGGCATGATCGGCCTGCCAATGGACATCTTCCCGCATTTCCCCGCCGATGCGGATATGGTTCTTCTGACCGAACAGGCCAAATTCGATCCCGACATTATTCAAAAAATCCAAAGTCAGCTCGAGGCCGGTAAAGCCGTCTGCGTCACCTCCGGTTTTGTACGTGCGATGAAAGGCAAAGGGATTGAAGATATCTGTGAGCTCGAAGTCACCGGCGTTACCGTGCCGATACGACGTTTTACTTTCGCCGGCGGCCCCGGTTCACCTTTCAGAGGCCGTCGTGGTATGGCCAGGGCAGAGGGAGAGCCCGATCCATACGAAGCTTCACGCGATATTCTTATTCCCGAAATCAAGTACTTCAACATCCTGACGCATGATGCGTGGGGTGATGCCATGGGTATCACCCCCGGCGGTACGACTTACCCGGTCCTCCTGTCATGCGACTATTCCAAAAGTAAATTTTACGTCCTGACCATCCCCAACGATCCTGCCGACCTTTACGCCCTGCCGTCCTCAGCTCTGTCGGTGATCCGCGCCGCTGTGGGTTCTGCCGAGCCTATCCGTATCGATACCGCCCCTGCACAGGTTGCCCTGTTCCGCTATGACAACAACACATTTATCGTACAGAACTACCTGCCCACGGAAGCAGAGGTCACGGTCTCCGTCGCAGGGGCCGCGGAGCAAATTCACGAGCTGCTCACCGGCCGGGACATCTCACCGGCTCCGACAGCCAGTCGTGGTTTCGGCCGACGTGGTGGTGGATTTGGCGGTCGCGGCCCGGCCGGCCCGCCGCCGCGTAAATCTTTCACATTTACGGTGCTGCCGCACTCGTATATGGCTTTCGACGTCAAAGAAGGCTCCGTACCTTCCAATAATATGAACTAACATTTATATAAGGAATGACCAATGCAAAAACACAATTTCATAAATTCCATCATGAAGTTCCCGACAGCGCAAATAACCATTCCATTGACCAGAAATATTTTCATGTTACTGGGGATTCTATCCCTGCTGTTCGTCGCGAGTCAATTGTTCCCGGTTTCAGCAACCTTTGCGGCCGAGGAAACATGCGATTCATGCAGTCACATGGTGATCCTTAGCGGTGATTTTAAACACCGCAAGGACGACGCATCAGTCGTAATCCAGGGTGCCACTGACAATGCGAAAGCGTTTCGTGAAGAAATCAACGGAACGAATTTCACCGTCAGCATTTCGCATTTGCCCGCCGATAGATACACCATCGTTATCGGCGAAGTTGAAACGCTTCTGAGCGAACCGGGCGAGAGGCTGTTTGATGTGACTTCCGGCGATGTCATGCTGACGTCGGATTTCGATATCGTTGCTACCTCCGGCGGCCCGGGAAAAGTTTGTTATATCACCGGTACGGTCGAACACGAAGACGACTCGATGAAGGGACCGCTGAAAGTTACATTTGTTGCGGTTAAGAACACCGCCAAATTCAATACATTCGAGGTAAAGACCGCCTCAGGCGCATCGGTCCTTACATTCAATGCATCAGAGCTGGCGGAGCCTTTTTCGGCCGCTGCGGCTCGCATACCTGAAATCAATGAGCAGCCGATCTGGCGCGACCCGGCCCAGCCGTTAAGGAAACGTGCCGACGACCTGATCCGCCGGATGTCACTGGAAGAGAAAGTCGCACAGTTGCGTAACGATGCGCCCGCGATCGCCCGTCTTGGGCTTCCGGCCTACAACTACTGGAACGAAGCGCTGCATGGCGTTGCCAACAACGGTATCGCCACGGTGTTCCCGGAACCTGTCGGTATGGCCTCCACGTGGAATCCCGAACTGATGCGTCGGGAAGGAACCGTCGTCGGTATCGAAGGGCGCGCCAAGCACAACGACTACGCCAACCAGCATAACGGCGACTCCAAATGGTGGACCGGCCTGACCTTCTGGACACCGAACGTCAATATCTTCCGCGATCCTCGCTGGGGACGCGGCCAGGAAACCTACGGCGAAGACCCCTATCTCAGCGGCGTGATGAGTTCCGAATTTGTCAAGGGAATGCAGGGTGACAATCCCACCTATATCCTGTCCATGGCGTGTGCGAAACACTACGCGGTCCACAGCGGCCCGGAACGGGACCGGCACCAGTTCAATGCAGAACCGTCCGAACGCGACCTGTATGAGATGTATCTGCCGCAATTCGAGGCCGTGGTGCGAGAGGGCAAAGTCGCCGGTGTCATGGGTGCATACAATTCAGTCAATGGCGTTCCCTGTTGTGCCGACTCATTTCTGCTCGACGATCTGTTGCGCAAGCAGTGGGGATTCGAAGGTTACGTAGTGTCGGACTGTGATGCGATCCGCGACATTTGGGGCGAGCGCCGGCATCATTACGTGAAAACTCCGGAAGAGGCTGCTGCCGCCGCGGTCAAGGCCGGATGCAATCTCTGTTGTGGTGGAGATTATAACGCCCTGGTACGGTCGGTCCAACAAGGACTGGTTACCGAAAAGGAAATTGATGAGGCCTTATATTACACATTATGGACACGCTTCAAACTCGGTATGTTCGACCCGCCCGAGAAAATGCCTTATTCGAAATACACCATCGAGGACAACGACACACCCGAACACGGAAAGGTGGCCCTGGAAGTGGCGCGGCAGGCCCTCGTGCTGCTCAAGAACGACGGCATCCTCCCACTGGACCGCTCCAGGTATAAAAGGATCGCACTCATCGGCCCCAATGGCGATTGCAAGTCCATGCTCGAAGGCAATTACCACGGCTCCGCATCGCACCCGATTTCTATCCTTGACGGTATCAAGAAGGCAGCCGGGCCGAACATCGAAGTGACGTTCGCGCTGGGCAGTCCAAACACTACCAATCGCAGAACCGCGGCGTGGAGTCAACAGGACAACACAACAAATCGTCCCCTGGATGAGCTCAAGGCCGAAGCACTCGAACATGCCGAGAAGGCCGACTTGATAATCTACGCCGGCGGCATCACACCCGCTCAGGAAGGCGAAGGATTCGATCGTAGCTCGATCGAACTGCCCGAGTGTCAGCAGACACTCATCAAGGCGCTTTATGAAACGGGCAAGCCCATGGTCATGGTCAATTGCAGCGGCTCTGCGATGGCACTGCTCTGGGAGTCTGAGAACCTGCCCGCGATCCTGCAGGCATGGTATCCCGGCCAGTCGGGCGGACAAGCCTTGGCCGAGGTCCTGTTCGGCGATGTTAACCCGTCCGGTCACTTGCCATTGACATTCTACCGGGCCACGGCGGACCTGCCGGACTTTACGGACTATTCGTTCAGCAACCGCACCTATCGGTATTTCAAGGGCAAGCCCTTGTATGCGTTCGGTCACGGACTGAGCTATACCCAGTTCGATTACAAGAGCGGCAAGCTGGAATCGAAAAACGTCCCCGCCAGCGGCACGGTGAAAGTGTCATTCACGTTGAAGAATTCCGGGAAATACGACGGCGACGATGTCACGCAGGTCTATTACCGACACGTCAATTCCGCTGTCGAGCAACCGAAACTCGTGCTTTGCGGTTTCAAACGCGTGCATCTGAAGAGCAGCGAATCAACCGAAGTCACAATTGAAGTTCCCACCAAACGCCTGCGTTACTGGGACACGGAGAAAAAGCAATACGTAGTTGAACCGGGTGACTATGAGATTCTCGTCGGCGCGGCGTCGGACGACATAAGGTTGAAATTACCAATGACAATAACCGCTCGCTGAGACAATTGAGACATTACACTATGGATCTTAAATTTCAAATGGAATTTTCGTTATGAACACTCGAAAATTGATAATTCGCCTCATCTGTTTCACAACTATCGTGGCGGTCGGACGAGAGCCGGACATCAGGATCGAGGAACAGCCCGTCGGTCAGATTCCCACGAATCCATCGTTCGCTCCATTCAGCGTTAATATTTTTGTATTTCCAGTAAAACAATGACAAAAAACAATTAGAAGGACCTATCATGAACTTAATTAATTATACCGATTCATCCCGCTTTATCAGGCTTATAATGCTTCTAATAGGATCTGTCTCTGTTTGGGCTTTGCCCGCATCCGCCCTTGACGGGCAGGTCCGAATTCACGACCCCTCCACTATCATGCTTTGCGACGGTAAATACTACACCTACGGCACCGGCGGCACTCCCCTGGTCTCCGACGACGGCTGGACATGGCGCACAGGTACCAGAGCTACGCGATCCGGAGCGGCTCCTGACGTCATTCACATCGGCGACAAATATTTCCAGTATATTTCTCACGGTACCATGATATGGACCAAGAGCCTCGATCCGAATTCCCCCGACTATGGATGGCAAGACGGCGGCAGCGATCTCTTCGGGTACGAAAGTGAAGACGATTTCATGAATCCCATCGACCCGGGAGCCTTTCTTGATCCAACTACCGGTAAGCTGTGGCTAACCTATGGTTCCTATTTCGGCTATACGCGCGTGGTCGAGCTCAATCCTGAAACCGGCCTGCGCGTCGATGACAAGTATTACAACGTTGCGATAAACTGCGAAGCGACCACTATGATTTATCACGACGGTTGGTATTATTTATTGGCCACACACGGTTCCTGCTGCCGTGGCGCCGACTCCGGGTACAATATTCGCGTGGGTCGCTCTAAGAAACCAACAGGCCCCTTCATTGACAATATGGGCATCGATATGATGCAGGGCGGCGGCAAGCTGGTCATCGGCTCCGGTGGCCGTGTCATCGGCCCAGGCCATTTCGGCCTCATGGATCTGGGAGACGGAGTACAGAAGTTTTCATTGCATTGGGAAGCTGATCTCGACAGAGGCGGCGCCAGTGTACTCGATATCCGTCCATTGCTATGGAAGAACGGCTGGCCCGTAGGCGGCGAAAATTTCATGGAAGGCATGTACCAAATCGAGTCGGCCCGCACCGGTACGGTACTCGAGCTGGCCGTTGAGGGTGTTCCGGTCGGCGGTAGACGCAGCAGAAGAGGCTTTGGTGGAACCGCACCAGGTGGACGTGGTGCTGCAGGTTCTGGTGCGACACGCGGCGGTGAACGAGGAGCGACATCAGCGGGAAGAGCTTCCGGAAGACGCGGTGGTGGAGACACTGGTGCTGCACCCGGCGGACGCGGCGGCAATGTGGGTCAAGGCAGAGCTTTTGGCGGTGGTAGAGGAATGTTTGGAGGAACCGGCGGTGTAATTCCACCCCAGGATGTCAATCAGGTCTCGGCAAACTGGCCTGCCGGTAATATCGATATCCGCATGGCCAATTACATGTGTCAGGCTCAGCAGAAATGGACTGTCACACCTGTTGCCGATGCCGGCGGCTACCCAGGCTCGCCATATTTCAAGATTACCATCGCCGGTACAGACCGTACACTTGCAGTGGGCGAAGACGGTGAACTGGTCGCCCTTCCTGCCTTTACCGGCGGGCACGAACAGCTATGGCGTCTCGACCAGCTTACAGACGGTTCCTGGCGCATTATGCCCAAATTCGCTTCAACCGCCAATGAATCGCTCGTCCTTTCGGCCGTCGGCAGCAGTTTTGCGACACTGGCCAAGTTCGATCCCGCCAGCGACAAACAACGCTGGTTTTTCAAAACGCCTTGACAATCTATCGAAAATTGGACACTATATTCAGAAACCGAAAATATAACAAAGGAACTCTTATGATTACGCTCCGCAATATACAGAAAATACCGGCATTCGTCATTGCGGCCGGTTTATTGTTCTTGACCATGTTCGTCGTAGCCGGTTGCGCCGGTCACGGCCCGGCACCCTCCCTAAGGGTCACCACATCCACCGAAAAAGGTATCGATACCGATGGTTTTATACAGCATTGGCTCATCCTCGAGCCGATCACCGCCAACGGAGACACACAGAACGCCGTCCAGGAGACGGTCAAGACAGAGCATTTTCCCAATGAGCTTACCGTGGTACCGCACGACGGTGACAAGGTGACTGTTGACGGTACAGAACTCACATGGCATGCCGTTGATACGAACGAATACAACGTCAACCTTTATTACTTTGCCGCTGCTTACGGCAGGAATGCCAATAACGCCCTGTTCTGGGCGGTTACGGTCGTCAACTGCCCGAAGGAGATGCCCGACGTGCGCCTGGCTATCGGCTCCAACTCGGCCTCCGTCTGGTGGGTCAACGGCAAGGAGGTCATCGGTATCTACGGCGACCGCCAGACAATTGTTGACGACGGCGTCTCAAAAAGCCTCACACTTAAGAAGGGCCCAAACGTCATACGCGGTGCCATCGTCAACCGAAGCGGAGCCGCCGACTTCTGCGCGCGGCTGCTCGACGCGAACGACCAGCCTCTTAAGGGATTCACTGTGAGAGTCGGTGACGCCGGGAAGTGAGAAAACTAAATGAATCGTTTTTATCCTATAAACTCTTTTTAAGAAAGGTAAACTGATGAAAAGATCTGCACTTACTTATCTTACTGCTTCGATATTGCTGGCCGGCAGCATTTCTGCAGTTTTTATGGCTGAGCCCGCCGCGAGTGCAGAGGCTCTGGTGTTTCCCATCGAAACGCCTCTCAAGTGGACGTCCACCGGTGTGCTGGTCAGTCCGATCTCCGATGAAACGCATACCATCGTATCCGTTAAAGATCCAACGGTCGTCCGTTACAATGACCTGTGGCACATCTACGCTACCGCTTACTCGACGTCGGCCAGAACCTGGACCATGGTGTACCTGAACTTCAAAGACTGGTCCGAGGCCCCTGACGCCAAGTTGACCTACATCGATGTCAATCCGGCCTTGAGAGGGTATCATTGTGCACCGCATCTGTTCTATTTTACACCGCACGAGAAGTGGTACCTGGTCTTCCAGTCACAGCAGCCGCAATATTGCACTACCGACGACATCACCAAGCCGGAAACATGGACGGCACCGCAGAATTTCTTTGAGAGACTACCTGCGAGCGCCCCAAGGCTTCCGATCGACTATCATATCATCTGCGACGACACCCACGCGTATCTGTTCTTCACCGGTGATAACGGCTGTTTCTATCGCTGCCGGACCAAAATCGAGGATTTCCCCAATGGCATGAGCGATCCGGAGATTGCTATCCAGGAAAATAGAAACGACCTTTTCGAGGCGAGCATCACCTACAAGATCAAGGGTACTGATACCTATCTGACTTTGATCGAGGCTATGAGCCCGTCACGGTACTACCGCGCCTGGATATCCAACGATCTCAATGGCGAATGGACACCCGTACCGGATGCCGACTCGTGGCAGACGCCTTTCGCAGGAATCAATAACGTTACCTTCGCAGACGGCGTGGAACCCTGGACAAGAGACATCAGCCATGGAGAAATGATTCGCGACGGATATGATGAAAAGATGATTCTCGATCCCAACAACCTCCAGCTTCTTTACCAGGGTCGTGACCCGGCCAGCGGTGGAAATTACAGCCTGTTGCCTTATCGACTCGGTCTTCTGACCCTGGATAGTTCATGCAATTAAGAGAGTTGGGGCTGCTAATCGAATGACATTGAAAGAGGATGATTGAAAAGCTGTTCATCTGATAATTTGCATTTATTTCGAGGAGCATAAAATATGTTCAAAACCATTATTCTTACTATAGCGTTGCTTACCCTGGTTCCGGCTG
>CAYVXS010000039.1:0-12601 GCA_964454885.1 uncultured Pirellulales bacterium | reverse complement strand
CTACAATTTCCGGACCGACACCGCCGGCATCGCCCATCGTCACCCCGATGACCACCTGGTCCGTTATCGAATTGTTACCGTTTGCCCTAATCATTCTTAATTACACTGCCTATTTTGAAAAACTAAAGAAATTCCCTAAAATCCCAACTGCCTCAATCTATCGGCTGTTAAGGGCCTGCCCTTTGGCAGAATTTTATCGAGCCTTTTCTTTACGGTCTTGATAATTATATCATTTTCAATATTGATAATATCACCTATTTTCGCCCTGCCTAATGTAGTTTCCCTGAGCGTTTGCGGTATTAGAGCAACACTGAAGTTGTTTTGGTCCAGTTTAGAGATTGTCAGTGAAATACCATTAACAGCCACCGAACCTTTCACAACCATCGCTTCGAGTAATTCAGTATCGGCCGAAAATATAATATCCATAAAATCCCCGTGCCGGTCGATGGCCTTTATTTTTGCCGTACCGTCAATATGACCCAAAACAAAATGCCCTCCGAATCTGTCTGTCGCCTTCATCGCCCGCTCTATATTGACATGCGATGATGATTTCAACTCGTTCAAAGACGATTTACTCATCGTCTCAGCACTGACATCGAAGCTCGCTAATTTTCCCTGGAGTTTGGTTACCGTAAGACAAACTCCATCAATAGCAATACTATCGCCGATTCGACATTCGTCCGCCAACTGCCCCAGGTCAACGGTCAATATCATCGAATCCGTTCCACGCTGAACGGACGTGACCGTGCAAACTTTTTCTATGAGCCCTGTAAACATTTCTATAGAATCAAAAATTATTCACTTTTGGTTATTGATAAACAAAGACTAATCGTTACAATCAATTATAATCAGCAGTATTTTAATAATCAATAACAAGAATCCGAAGGGGGTCGATTAATTATGAATACATTTTGGCTGAAAATTGCCGGAGCTGCTATCGCAGCCGTCCTGATTTTCGTCTTAGTATTGACATTTACATCAGGCCCTGCTGAAGAGCCGGTCCAATCCGAACAGCCGGCCAAGCCCCAAAATTTCGCTCAACAGGTCGAAGCGGACAAAGAAAAATTTTCAACTTTACCTCAGCCGGTGGAGACTCAGGATCAAAATCAGCCCACGGTAAACGTACCGGAACCTCAGACTGTTCAACCCGTTCCGGAACCGCCCAAACCCGTAGAGCCGGTTACATTATATTTCAAACCAATGAGTGAGACAGATGAAATCGAGGCCTCGAGGTTTTATAACGTAGCCGTCCAGGACCGAAGTATCGGTCGGTTGCCAGGGACCGGCTATAAGCTTATGGTTGACAACTGCCAGCGAATAATAGAAAAGTGGCCGGATAGTATATACGCCTACAAATCGAAACAGATGATGGCCGATTTACCTGAAAGATATAAACAAAGATACAATATCACTCCGAAAGAAATAGATGTAAGTATGTATTCCAAAAAAAGAGAAGGAACAAAACCATATAACGATTAAGGAGAACAATTGAATGTCTATGACCACATCTATTGCAAACATACCTGTTATTACAATCACTGCCGAATGCCTGCCGGAAGCATGGGAAAAGGCCGTCCTAGCTGTTTGGGAAAGAGGCTTCGAAGTTAAAACACAATACGATAAACCAAATGACCCGCCGAGCAGAGATGCTACGGTTATGATAACTATCACCGATCCTTTCCGCGAACCGAGGATTCATAAAAACTTTCCCGGCGGTCCCGAGGAGCTTGAGTCGTACCGGCAGGAAGTAGTCAACGGTATTCACGATCACTGGATCGATCCGGCGGCAGGCAAGTGGACATACACATATCACGAAAGATTGTTTTCATATTGCCCGGTAGAAAACATCCGCGATGCAAATTCACCGAAGCCATTCAAAAAAATCAACCAGATTCAATACATCATCGATTATCTTTCCCAGGCAGGCCACAGCCGAAGGGCACAGGCAATTACATGGATGCCTACGGCGGATCCGGTGACCGACGACCCGCCATGCCTGCAAAGAATATGGTGTCGCTTACTGGCCGGCGAGGATGGCGAGCTTACGCTGAATATGAACACGCACTGGCGCAGCAGAGACCTGTACAAAGCATGGTTTATGAATGTCTATGCACTCACTGACCTTCAAAAAACAATAGCCGACGGGATTGCAGAAAATAAAGGTGTACCGGTGCAAGTGGGTCGATATGTGGATATTAGTGATTCACTGCATATTTACGGCAGTTATTTTAAAGAGGTGGCGCCGGAAATTGAAAAAATGCGTAACAGCTCTTATCTCGAACGGGCATGGGAGAGCACTCACCCGGCTTTCGAGATGATGACAAATGAAACAAGAGAAAAACTTGCACAGGATCCGGATTGGTTCGCAAAAGCAAAAGGATAAAACAGAATATATCAAAAGATTATTACGAACGACATCCTGGAACCGACAATTATATAACACTATGAGCAGAGGTAAACATGGCTTTATTAGTCAACGGGGAGCGAATCGAAGATTCAGCCATACACAGGGAAGCTGAAAGGTTAAGGCCTGATTACGAAAAAGTCTTTGCGGATATGAATCCCGAGCAGCGTGAGGCCCAATTGCTCGACTGGTCCAAAGAAAACCTGATAGAAAAGGCCCTGCTCCGACAGGAGGTTAAAAACAGCGAACCTAAAATCCCTGAAAACAGGCTGGAAGCGATCATTGCCAATCTTAAAAAAGAATGTAAAGACCCACAGGAACTCTATCTGGACTTCGAAGTCCGCGACGATGAAGAACTTAAAGATTCCGTTGAGATGATTATCCGAACCGAACAGAAATTAGAGAAGCTCCTTAAAAATCTCCCCAATCCCTCTAACAACGCAATTCGACAATATTACGACCAAAATAAAGAGCAATTTAAGACCGGCGAACAGGTAAGAGTCGCTCATATCGTCAAATATGTGGATTGGCATACCGATGAAAAAACAGCTCATGCAGCTATAAATCAGGCGTTCAATGACCTGAAAAACGGTGCAGCCTTCGAAATTGTAGTAGAAAAATATTCGGATTGCGCCGACCAGGGAGGTAACCTGGGTCTTATCTCCAAAGGTCGGATGGTGGAAGAGTTCGAGGATGTAGTATTCAATTTAGGTGTCGGCCAGGCCAGCAATGTATTTCGCACCCGTTTCGGCTTTCATATTGCCAAGGTGTATGAGAGACTCCCGGCTGCTATTTCCTCTCTTGAAGAAGTACAAAGTCAAATTGTAAATATCTTGAAAGAACAGATGCGCGAAACTGCCGTTCACGAATTTATAGACAACCTTAAAAGCAAAGCGAAAATAGAAGCTATATAGTGATGGTTCTATATCAATAAAACACACAACATCCTGACGTAAAGGCACTTATTATAAACTGAAAAAAAAGCTCCAGTTGTAATTTGGCACAAGGTGGTTTTTATGTTAGACTTTAAATGTAGCAACCAACCAGTAAATATAATGCCCATACAGGATGTAAAGGGCTTTATTCCAGACCTTTGGGGGGGGTTGTATAAGTTTCTTTCCGAGTTGGCCTCTGCGCGTTCGGCGCAGAGGCTCTTTTTTTTCAAAAAACCTAATATTCTATTTTTTCATATATTTCGTTATTTTTTGTTTGACATACCATATATTGTTACCATAATACCTATATTAACTATATGTCGTAGTTGCTTGGTGTGCTTCAAAGGAGGTGGGACTCCTTAAGTCGGGAATTTCAGGGCCCCATCAGGAAATCCTTGGATCACAGTTATATCTCCGGGCAATATGCAAAACGAGATACAAAATGAGATGTCCCTTTTGTAAGGAAGACAAAGACAGGGTCATTGACTCGCGTTCCAGCGATGGTGGCAGAATTATAAGACGCCGACGGCAATGTCTGATATGTAAAAGGCGTTTTACCACCTATGAAAAAATAAACGAAACTTTCAGGCTCTGTGTGGTTAAAAAAGATCATTCGCGCGTTCCTTACGACAGGGAGAAAGTTATTAGTGGTTTGCAAAAAGCCTGCTATAAAAGACCGGTTTCCGCCGAGCAGCTTCAGCAAATCGCTGATAAAGTCGAGGAAAGTATATTTTCTAATTTCGATAAAGAGGTTTCATCCTCATTTATCGGTGAGAGTGTTATGAAACAGTTAAGCAGAGTGGATAAGGTTGCATATATACGCTTTGCAAGTATCTATCGTGATTTCACAGATGCAGGCGAGCTGATCAAGGAGGTCAGTCAGGCAATTACCGAAACAGAACAACTCGCTCAGTTGAAACTGTTCGATTAGAAATCACGACTCTGCAGAAAAGGAGATAGGGTATATTTTTGCATGGAGGCAAAAGGAAGGTGGGGAAATCACAGTTAAAAGTAATAAAGTCCGACGGCAGTGAAGAAGAATACATTCACACCAAGGTCATTGGAACAATCAGCAATGCCCTGAACAATGCAGCACTCGCAGATGTATATATCGCCGAGCAGCTCGCTGATGTCGTTACGTATTATCTTTACCAGCAGTCAAATCGCAGGGTTGCCACCAGCAACGAAATTCTGTCCATCATTAAAGCGGTACTAACAGCCACCGGTTACGACGATGCAGCAGTCAGACTCAGCGAATATCATTTCGAACGTAAAATCAAGCGTTCCCGCGTCGATGTTATCTCGATTGATATCGGGGAACTCACGGATGCCAGGCAACTGACCGGCGCCAAAGAATCCGGTGCCAGATCCCGCTGGGATAAATCGAGGATAGCCGACGAGCTTGTAACAAAAAATGATTTATCCCGACACATGGCGAGGGCTATTGCTTCGATGGTCGAAGATAAAATCTTCAACATGGGCATCTCGCTCGTCCCGACAAGTTTGATTAAGCAGCTTGTTCTGAATGAGACCGCGTTAGTTTTGCAGGCCGAGGAGCAACTACAAACAGCTTAAGGTTCGATATCGCACAATAACTTCTGCGTTCGACCGAGAATTGTTTCGATTGCTTCATCCGTATTAACATCGAGCCAGTGAACGTCTTTAAAGGTCTTAAACCATGTACGCTGGCCCTTGGCTAACCGGCGGGTATTTTTTTTAATCAATTCCGTCGCTTCCTGCAAATCAATCCGCCCATCGAGGTATTGGATGATTTCGGCGTAACCGATTGCACATCGCGCCTGCTTGCTCAGAGGTTTTTCCTCGTCTAAAAGAGATTTCACTTCATCGACCAACCCGGCAAGAATCATCTTTTTTACCCTTTGATTAATCCGGCTGCTGGTATCGGTCTTTTCCCTTTGCAGGCCTATAATAGTCCAGTTGTGACTGTTATTATTCCCCGGGGATTGCACATCGTGAGTTTTCCATTGTCTCTGAAAACTTGAGATGGGTTTGCCGGTGATTTGATAAACTTCTAAAGCGCGGATAATGCGTTTTGAATCGTTGGGATTGATACGCTCGGCGGCAATCGGATCAACCGCCACTAATTCACGATGAAGCTCCATCGAACCCTCGGTCTCGATCCGTTGCCGAAGCTGGATACGAACATTTTCATCCGACCCGGGGCCTTCGAAAAGGCCGTAAAGCAGGGCCTTGATATACAAAGCTGTTCCACCGACCGCAATGATTTTTTTGCCGCGACTTCGTATCTGCTCGATTTCCTGTAAAACCACCTCGTGGAACGCCCCTACGCTGAAAGAATCGCTCGGTTCCACTATATCTATTAAATGATATTTAATCCGTTCACGCTGCTCCGGGGAAGGTTTCGCAGTGCCGATATCCATCCGTCGATAAACCTTCATCGAATCGATACTGACAATTTCAGCATCGATATCTTTAGCCAATTCGAAGGCCAGGCGGCCCTTTCCGGACGCGGTTGTACCAAGAATCAAAATCATTTTGAATTTATTCTTTATTATTTATAATTTATTAGCTCTAATACTGGTTAAACATTGCACGGTGAAACTGACCAAATTATGGAAATATTATATTCTTTATTTCTGATTTTTGCAAAACAATGAAAATTTAACAATTATTATCGGCAATTAGCCGGGGGAACAAAACATGCATGGGATAGATTTCAATACCCGACTTCGCAGGAAAGCACAGGTTGTTAATTTCGCTCTGAAAAAAATTCTCGATTTTCAGCAAATGAACGACGAACTGAAAGAGGTAGTCAGTTACGCCCTGAACACGCCGGGCAAACGAATTCGTTCGGTGCTTGTGCTCTGGTGCCACGAACTGCTCAAAGGTCAGATGGACCACAATGCCGAAATGGCCTCGGCGGCAATCGAGCTGGTGCACACATATTCACTGATTCACGATGACCTTCCCTCTATGGACGACGACGACATGCGGCGCGGAGTGCCCACCTGTCACCGAGCCTTTGACGAAGGCTCGGCCGTTCTCGCAGGTGATGCCCTGTTAACACTTGCGTTCGAAGTCCTGGCGCGAGAAATCGACCCCCCGACTATGGCGTTAAAGCTTATCGGCCAATTGGCACATAACGCGGGCCCATCCGGGATGATCGGCGGACAGATAGCCGACCTGAAGGCCGAACAAACTGAATGCAGCCAGGAAATACTCGAATATATTCACACGAACAAAACCGCCAAGATGTTCAAATGTGCCGCTGCTATGGGCGCCATTTGCGGCGGCGCGAATAAAAAGCAATTAGAGAGTTTATGCGAATACGGCGAGAAGATAGGACTTTGCTTCCAGATTACCGACGATATTCTGGATGTCAGCGCTTCGAGCGAAGAATTAGGCAAAACCGCCGGCAAGGACGTCATCGCAGTCAAATGCACGTACCCGGCGGTGGTCGGAATGGAGACTGCACAAAAAATACAAAAGCAACTGACTGATGAGGCGATTGCGGCACTTAAATCCTTCGGCAAAAAAGCTGAAACACTCCGGCAATTGGCACAAAACCTGCTCGAAAGAACAAAATAATTTTTAAAGCTGCATTATAGATTATATAAGGCAGGATTCAAAATACCATTTTGACTTCTCTGTTCTCAACCCCTTATCCTACATTATAAAAAGTTCGACAAATAAACGGCATATCAGTATTGAAAATGCTGATTTCACTAACTGTATTAATCCCCCGCTTATATTGGGATAAATATTTTATACCATACTTGCTATTAACAAAATCCTTTTTTTCATACTGATATCGGCCTTCCATTTGTGTGTTCTTCTTTTACCAACAAATTCGCCAGACGAAGATCCCGTTAATCTATAAATATTTATCACCTGAAAGACCCACTAAAATCAAGATTTGGATTAAGGAAAATTTCAAACCGTTGTCGATATCAATTGATGGTTCGTGTTGGGGGACCAAACTATGAAGGTACATAATTTGCAAATTGATATTATGTGGCTGTTCGGGTTTCCATTTTGTAGAATCTTTACAAATATGGATCCTCTTGCGGCCGGATCGCTATCTGATGTAACAATCCGGGAAAAGCCCGGATTCACAGACAGAACGATAAAACGAAAAGGATTACAAAAAGAAACTTACTTTCCTATTCAAATCCGACCGCCGCCTTGATTTAAATAGAGCACCTAAAAAAAATGTAGAAAACCACATATATAAAAACGTTAACCAACGGGCCATCCCAAAGGGCTGGCCTTTTTTATTGCCATTTACGATTATCAAGTCCCGCCATGCCCGGTGGCTTCAAAGATTTGCCGCGACGAACCGAAGTTAATCCGACTTAATTCGGCTTTTTAAGCTTAGCAATACAAGCAAGTTATCGGAAAGCATAACATAAAATAACTATCTACGACTGCATTATGGGAACAATTTTGTTATAATAAGGGTAATTATGGCAGGAAGGACCCTTCAGTGTTCTGAAATGGAATTCAATGGAAACGACTTAATACACTGATACAGGAATTTTGATGATTAAAAAGTACATATCGCCCCGGTTTCGGCCCATACCGAGACGAGTAAAGTTTCTCTTCACCATTTCAGCCCTGTTATACATTATTTCCACCGGTACAAGCGGAGCTGAGTTAAGTCCCATGCGACAGTTAAATCCATCTTCCCGCCGAAGCCCGCTGATTATTTCGGAAATCATGTATCATCCGAGCGAACGGGCGGACGGCAAAAATCTTGAATTCGTCGAACTGTTCAATACAGAGCCGGTTGACTGGGACATCAGCGGATTTCGTTTGGAAGGCCAGATAGATTACACGTTCGAATCCGGGACAATACTTCCTGGAAGGTCGTTCGCCGTTGTCGCGGCAGAACCGACATCTATCGAAAACGAATACGGCCTGTCCGGTGTTTATGGACCCTTCGAAGGAAGCCTCAGCAACGGCGGCGGTACGCTCCGCTTAATCAATAAACGAGGCGGCGTCCTGCTCGAAATCGAATACGACGATATTTACCCCTGGCCCGAATCGGCGGACGGTCTCGGCCATTCCCTCGTGCTAATAAAACCCGACTATGGCGAAAACAATCCCTCAGCCTGGCAGGCAAGCACGTATCGCGGCGGCAATCCCGGGGCGATAAATTCCGGTAGTGACACAAACATCCTTATCAATGAAGTATTAGCTAATCCAGGCAATGGACAGACGGCATTCATCGAGCTATATAATCATTCCGCCGAACCGGCTGATATTTCAGGATATTTCCTGAGTGACAGCCCTGATTTGCTAAAATTCACGATTTCCCAATCCACGATAATTCCGCCGGGAGGTTTCTTATCGTTTTCCGCATCCGATTGGGGTGATTCCATGTCACTCAATCCGACAGGCGAACGGATATATCTGCTCTCGGCGGATCAGCAGCACGTCATCGACGCCGTGACATACTCCCCTGCCGAACCGGGGGTATCTCTCGGTCGTTTCCCGAACGGGGCCTATGGCCTTCGTGCACTTGCAGTTCCAACCCCCGGATATACAAATACTGTGCTATATGACAGTGACATTATCATAAATGAAATTATGTACCACCCAATCTCCGAAGACGGTCTGGATGAGTATGTGGAATTATACAACAAAGGCACGCAGCCGGTCGATGTAAGCGGCTGGAGATTCACATCGGGAATCAGCTACACAATACCGGACGGGACAGAAATCGCCGCCGGTGGCTACCTCGTAATCGCCGCCAACGCTCAGCGACTAATCAATCGTTACCCAAACCTTACCGCTGCAAACACCATGGGGGATTTTGGAGAAAACCTCAACAATCGCGGTGAAAGATTGTGCCTGTCAAAACCATTGCTCAACACGCCGACAAACGATGAGTTTATAATCGTTGACGAAGTAACTTATGGTGACGGTAACAACTGGGGCAAATGGTCTGATGGAGGCGGAAGCAGTCTCGAACTGACAGACTCCCACAGCGACAACAGTAGAGCCGACAACTGGGCGGGCAGTGACGAAACCGCCAAGGCGCCATGGACAACTTTCAGTTACACAGGGCTTCTTGACCACGGTTCAGGTACCTGCGATAAATTCGAACTTATGCTGCTGGATAACGGCCAATGTATGGTAGATAACATCGTCATAAAAAAAAGCGGAGAATCGAGCAACAGGGTCAGCAACGGCAATTTCGAATCGTGGGAAAACGGATGGACCATCGAAGGCAACCATTCCGGTTCATTAGTCGAAGCCAATAACGGCTACGGTGGCTCCAGGGGCATGCATCTAATCGCTACGGGTGACGGTGACAATCTGCCAGACTGTCTCAGGAAAGAACTCACATCGAGGCTAAGAGATAATGAAACGGCAACCATCAGTGCCAAAGCACGCTGGCTGTGCGGTAACAGGAACCTGCTAATCCGGCTGCATGGCAATTACCTCGAAGCGGTCGGCACGCTCGATGTTCCCGAAACGTTAGGGACTCCCGGCGAACAAAACAGCAGATACATCGAAAACGCAGGGCCTGTAATCGAAGACGTTTCTCATCGGCCGGTCCTGCCCGAGTCAGGCCGGACAATTACATTCACCGCTCGTGTGCACGACCCGGACCTTATCGGCAGCGTGACACTCAGGTATCGCAGCGACCCGAGCACGTTTTATTTTTCCTCTACTATGAACGACAGCGGCACAAACGGCGACGAAGTAGCCGACGACGGCATTTACACCACAACTATTCCCGGCAGATCGGCCGACACAATGATTGCCTTTTACATTCAGGCTGCAGATAGTGCCGAATCACCAAAAGATAATACTTTCCCCGCCGATGCTCCCGATAAAGAAGCACTTATCCTGGTGGGTGATTCATTGGCCCCCGGTCTGTTCGGTAATTATAAGGTGTGGGTCAATTCCACAAACAGCAGCTACTGGTCGAGCCGACCGAAAATGAGCAACGAAATGATCGACTGCACTTTCGTATATGGAGACTTTAGAGTCGTTCACAACGCTGGCATACGTATGCGGGGCAGCGGGTGGATCCGCCAGCGATTCAGCGACCCGTTCGACTGGATAGCATCATACATCGTTAAAGTAGATAAGGCCGACCGAATCATGGGCTCCACATCGCTGAATTTAGATAACCTCAAACAACAGGATGTCTGGGGACGCGGCGTACTCGACCCGACCTTCATATACGAGCGAATGTCGTTCTGGATCGGCGAACGCCTCGGCGTCGAAACATGCTACCAGAGATATGTCCTGCTTTATCTCAACGGCGATAAAAAAGGCGTGGTTTTCACCGACACCCAGCATCCCAACAGGGATTACCTGCGATGCTGGTTCCCGGACAATGACGACGGTGACTTATTCGAGCTCGATTCGTGGTTCGAATATAATAACGATTTTCCAAACTACATAGAAAATGCCACACTCCAGCGTTTCACCACTACCGACGGAGCCTACAAGCAGGCACGCTACCGCTGGAACTGGGAAAAGAAACCCGCGTATGCAACAGACGACGATTATTCACCATTCTTCGAGCTTGTCGATGTGATGAACAGCAACGATGATTATTACACCACGGTCGATTCGATGGTTGACTGGGACCAATGGATGCGCGGCTTCGCAGTTCGTCGCGGCGCTGCGGCTGACCGCGACGGCTACGGATACGAAGCCGGCAAAAATGCTTTTATCTATAAGGGCTATAATACCAAATGGAAATACCTCCTCTGGGACCTTGATCTTGGTTTCGGTATCGAACGAAATTATAACGCAGGGCTTTTCTCTGAAATCAGCGATCCGGTCCTGAACGATAAATTCTTCCAGGAACCCGCATTCCGCCGGTCTTACTGGCGCGCACTGAAGGATTTAGTCGATGGACCGATGGCCGCGGAAAATTTCGATCCCGTCGCCGACGCATATTACAATGCATTCCGGGACAACGGCATCGGTACCGCCGATCCCGAACCCGCAAAAAGATGGGTTAGAAACCGCCGTGGATATATATTGAGTCAACTAAATTCGGTTGAAGCGAATTTCAGGATAACAACCAATAACGGCAATAATTTTTCTACCGGAACCTCACCCTACACTATCCGGGGAACGGCACCGGTAAAAGTCGATGCTATCACCGTCAACGGGCAGGAATATCCGATCCTCTGGACCAATGTTACAAGCTTCTCTATTGAAGTCCCGCTCCAATCCGGACAGAATACTCTGGAATTCCAGGGCTACGATAGCGGCGGTGAAGAAATAGCAGACATGTTCGATTCGATAATCATCACTTACACGGGGCGGTAATCAGGTTGCATTATTGTTTTTCGGTTTGTTTCCCGGGGCCTAATGTAGTATGCCCGGTCAATTTCTTGAGTATCTCACTGGCCACAGGCGGACAACCGGGCACATATTGCTTGCCCTGCCGGCATTCAGCAGTACAATTTCCGATACAAAGCGTTCTTTCGGGCAGGTCCTTATTACCTTTTCCAATTGCGATATCAAGATGTTCCCCGTCAGGCAGATAATCGAAAATACGGTCTGCGAATTCCTTCAAAAACAACAACAGCGTGGACTGACAAGCGCTGCACGAATTGTTGTCCCAGACAGTAATTTTCGGAAATTCTATGGACAGATTCTGCGGCGGTTTCGCAAAGCAGCAGCTCCAGTCCCGCCAGTTTTGGGGGCTGATATTTATCCGGTCCAAATCTATCACACCCAGGTTACGCTCTGCACCCATACACAGATGGGGAATATCTTCCGCTCGGGTTCCCATTAATCGACAGGCTACTGCATCGGCGGCAAATCCATCGACACCGACAACCACACAACCAAGCTGTTTTGGCTCACCCGCACTGGGGCCGAGCCCTTCCATTCCGACCGTTCCATCGATAATAGCAAAATGCGGCCGCAACACAGAGGCCATATCTACAATAGCAACATCGATGGGTTTTTCATCGCTGCCTTCAATGGGCGCGAGCATGTGCAATTTCACTTTACTTCGCCGCCATAAGCAGCCCTTCATGTTCTTTATCGAGAGAGTCACGCCCGTGTGCATGTGCATTTTCATTACGGGGATAGAGACTATCACGTCGAATTCCCGGACTTCAGGGCAAACCCTGAGTTTATGTAATACCCTACCGTCGGGAATATCAATCTCGACAAATTGCCGCCGATCCATATCTATAAGCGGACAGTCCCTTTTCTTCGCCTCGGCGGCAATTCCCGTAACTTCGAAGGCTTCGGTCGTTTTCACGCCGGTGATAGGGCTTTCTCCCAC
>CAYVXS010000038.1:0-12748 GCA_964454885.1 uncultured Pirellulales bacterium | reverse complement strand
TGACTTTTGTATTTTTGATCCCGGTATTGTTCGAGGGCTTGCATATTATACGGGGATCGTGTTTGAGGTTCATGATGTTGTCGGTGAGCTTCGCGCCATCTGCGGCGGCGGCAGGTACGATAATCTGCTTGCCGATTTCGGGGGCCCTGCAATACCCGCAACCGGTATGGGGATGGGTGATTGCGTGCTGGAGGTATTGTTAAGAGACAAGGGACTTCTTGAAAAGCAGTTACCTCAGACTCAAATTGAATATTTTGTAGTGTGTGTCGATGAAAGTTTCAAAGAGGCAACCGTCAAAATAACAATGGAGTTGCGTTCGAAGGGCTTTGCGGCCAATTTCAGCTACAAATCCGCCAAATTGGGAAAACAGCTTAAGCAGGCTTCGGAAAGCAACGCTAAAAAGTGCATTATAATCGGTGAGGAATTCAAGGATAGAATACTTGTTATCAAAGATATGGCAACCGGCCGGCAGGAAGAAATAGGACAGGATAAATTTTTTGCCGGGCTGGGAAAACAATAGATTCAGATGATGGATTCTTATCCTAATCATTATGAGCGGGCGTTCGAGAACTGGCTGATTGACAACAACATAAAGTACGTCGCATTCGATGAGCATAAGAGGGTGACCTTAGGGCAAACCGATATCAAGAGTTTCGATTTTTTGTTGTACCTTCCCGATGGCCGGATAATCATTGCCGAAGTAAAGGGCAGAACTTTCAAGGGGACATCTCTGGCGAATCTGGCGCACCTGGAATGCTGGGTGACAACGGAGGACGTGGACGGCCTGGTGAAATGGCAGGAAGTTTTCGGATCAGGTCACGAGACTGTATTTGTTTTTGTTTATAAAATGGAAAATATAGATGTCGATTTTGACGGCAGGGAAGTTTTCGATTTCGATGCCAACAAATATTTGTTCCTATGCGTCAGGCTGGATAATTATCGTCGCTTTATGAAACGCCGCAGCCCCAAATGGCAGACTGTCACTTTGCCCGCCGATAAGTTCCGGCAGTGTGCCGTGCCGCTTGCCGAGCTTTTGCTTTGATATTTACTCAAACTGACCGAATTCTTTTTTTGTCATGCTGAACGCAGTGAAGCATCCGGCTATCGAATAAGAGCTTACGAGCGTAACAATAGTAACATTCGCAAACCAGATCCTTCGTTTCACTCAGGATGACAAATTGGGTTAAATATATTTTAACGCAACAGTTATATTTGATGCAGAATCGGTCAGTTTGAGATATTGGTTTATCATTGAACTTATGTATTTTTTAAATTCACACATAATTTATACCGGTCTGAGTTGATATATTTCGAAGGATTTTAAATGGACGCCGGTTTAGATTATGAATACAATCTTTTGCCTAATATATCGGTGGGTGAATTACAGATGATATATTGCTGTAGCTGTTTTTGGAAATTTCTGGATAGAGAATATTTTGAGGCTGATTGTATGAAAACCATAATATTGATATGTGTAATTGCTTTTATAATGCTTTTTGTAGCCGGCTGTGGCCCGGGCCAGCCGTTTGAAATAGAAGGCCGTCATGCACCTCAATCTGCAATGACCATGTTTTCTGCGGCCAAATAGGTGATATTCTACCTTTTGGTATAAGGTTTTCCTTTGTCTTCAGTTATAGGTGAGGATAATCCGGCTTTTCCAGGCGGTTTTTTTGCCGAAAAAGCCCGAAAAACGTAAAATAATGAAAAAAACTGTAAAACCGTCACAAAACGGTAACATTTTAGATGCATAATTGCGTCCGCTGACCGCCTTAAACAATCAGGCTCTTTTTTTATTTGAAATGAGTATTTCTTTGAAAATATCTTCAATCGGTACTGATGCGAATAAATACCTTGCTATATATTTCAAAAAAACAGCGCAACTTTTTAGGACTTGTTGCGTCTATATAATATGTGTGTAAATGGCCATATTCATATATTACTAACCTGAAAATGTGACGGGAAAGGGTATAAAGTGAAGAAATCCCGGGTAATTGTTATTACAGTGGTTATCACTCTGGTGGTTATTTTCGGACTCGGTTTGGTCTTTAAGGCCGGAAAGGGTAAATCCGATAACGCCACAGTTGTGCAAATCGAAGAGGCTAAATATGGGGAGCTGATTGAGATTGTCAGTGCTCCCGGTGAAATCGAGCCCAAGACGAATGTGGAAATAAGTGCGAAAGTATCTGCACGGATTATCAAGCTGCCCTACGATGAGGGGGACATTGTCACATGCGGCGACCCGAATGCGAATCCTCCGGTGCCGGCTTCCGTACTGGTGCGCTTGGATTCGAAGGACCTGGAAAGCAGGCTGACTTCCGCCGAGGCCAGTCGTGCCGCTCAGGCCGCACAGATAGAGGTCGAAAAAGCCAGAATTAATGGTCAGAAAGCCTCTCTTGAGGGGCTCGAAGCTTCTCTCAAACAGGCACAACGCGATGTGGAACGTCAGAAGGAACTGCTTGGATCCAAGGATATAAGCCAGGTAACATTCGACCAGACTAAACTGAAAGTCGATGAGCTTCAGTCACAGTACGATTCGTCCGTGCATCAGCTCGAATCGGCCCAGCTAAATCTGGTCGTGTTACAGCATAATCTCGAAGCCGCCGACGCCGGAATCGCCCAGGCTCGTGAGGCGCTTGGTAATACTGTCATAACCTCACCGATAGACGGTGTAGTAACGCGGCTGAACGCCGAGGTAGGGGAAATGGCGATGACCGGAACGATGAATAATCCGGGTACGGTTATTATTGAGGTAGCGGATTTATCTACCATGCTGCTCGTCGCTCAGGTGGACGAAGCCGATATCGGCAAAGTGGCAGTAGGCCAAAAAGCCACCGTTTACGTCCAGGCTTTTCCCGACGATGAATTTGAGGGTATTGTCGATTCTATCGCTTTGACACACAGAGTGTCATCGACTGCGACGAAATACTTCAGGACCGAGATACTGCTTAAAGGCGATGTACGAAAATTGTATTCCGGGCTTACCGCACACGTTGATATAGAAACACTCGAGCACAAAAATGTCATCACTGTACCGAGCCAGGCAGTGATGGGTGTGGCCATCGACGATCTGCCTTTGAAAATTCGGGACGAAAGCCCGGAGGTGGATAAGGAGAAAACATATACGCCTGTTGTCTATTGTTATATGGACGGGAAAGCCAAGGTAACACCGGTTAAGATAGGTCCCAGTAACCTGACGCATACCCTAATACTTTCCGGGATTAACGAGGGTGATAAGATAGTGGTGGGGCCGTATAAAGTGCTCGAGAGTTTAAAACACGATAAGGCAATTAAAGACGAGCGTGAAACGAAGAAAACGAGCGACAGCAACGATATCGAAGCTAAAAGTGACGCTAATACTCCCGAAGCTCAAACCGATATAAAATAATTCCGGTAATGGCAAAAAAAGCTGATAAAGTAATAATAAAACTGCAGGACGTCCGGCGAATATACAAAGTCGGAATCGAGCACATTCATGCGCTTGATGGAATCAATCTGCAATTGCACGAGAACGAATATGTCGCCGTGATGGGGCATTCCGGTTCCGGCAAGAGCACGCTTATGAATGTCCTCGGCTGTCTTGATAGAGCCACTTCGGGATACTATGGTCTTGACGGGTACGACACTACGAAAATGTCCGATTCGGCTCTGGCGCACGTACGAAACGAACGGATAGGATTTGTTTTTCAATCCTTCGAATTACTTGGTCAGTTGACCGCGCTCAAAAATGTCGAGATACCGCTTATCTATTCGCGAGACGGCTGGATTTCCCGAAAGAGCCGCGCAAAAAAAGCTTTGGAGCGTGTCGGATTGGGTGATCGCGTTAAACATAAACCGAATCAGCTTTCGGGCGGTGAAAAACAAAGAGTCGCCATTGCCCGTGCGCTTGTTTGTAATCCGAGCATATTGTTGGCCGACGAGCCGACCGGTAATCTCGACAGTAAAACGAGCGAGGAGATACTTAAATTATTCGACCAGCTTCATTCGGAAGGCCAGACAATTATAATGGTAACACATGAAGATGACGTGGCCCATCATGCGGAACGAATCATCAGCATGAAAGACGGACTTATCCAAAGCGATCTGCCAACGAAAGAATTCGACAGGAGCAGGAACGTTACGGTTAAAAAGAAGAAGGGGGATCGCAATGAGATTCCTGATTAATATACCTATTATGTTCATACAGCTTATATATCAGAGCGTATATCTTGCGCTCGGTCAGATATGGGCCAACAAGACCAGGAGCGTACTGACAACTCTCGGAATTATCATCGGTGTGGCATCGGTGACGGCGGTTATCGCATCTCTTAGCGGCTTAAAAGCAAAAGTGCTGACCCAGGTACAATCCTTCGGTACTAATACTATATTTATATCACCGAGGCGTCCGGACTCCGGGCCGCTACAACATGCCTCGTGGTGGCAAATTCGGTTCGAACCCGAACAATTTGTCGGTTTACTCGAACTTTGTCCCTCGGTGGCAAGTTTCGGCCGCCAGACTTGGGTCGGCAGTTATAATGTGTGCCATCGGGATAAGTCTGTCGAAAATGTGACTGTTCGCGGTGTAGAGCCGGCCTGTCATCAAATCGACAGCAGACCAGTCGAAATAGGAAGACCGCTTTCGGTCATCGACGAAATGCAGTCCAGACAGGTTTGTCTTATCGATCCCAAGCTTCGTAATGACCTTCGGCTTGACCGTGATTGTATAGGCCAGCCCATTCTCATAGGCCACGACACTTTTTATGTCATCGGTGTCATCGAATCCAGGCCGGAAAATCTATTCGGTGGAGGCGACCAGGAAAGGTCCGAAATCTTTATCCCGTTCAAAACCGGCCTAAAAATGCAGCGTTATCCTTCCGTATGGACTCAGGCTGAAAGTAAATCCGCCAAAGTTACGGACGATGCCCTGGCTGAGATACGCTTTTTCCTTCGCCGGACACGTCATATAAAACCCGGTGAGCCGGATACATTCGAAGTTCAGTCACTAAAAAATGCTCTACAGTCATTCAACGATATTGCCTTTATCGTTACGATGGTGGCGGGAGGTATCGTTGGTATATCCCTTTTGGTCGGGGGCGTCGGCATTATGAATATAATGCTTGTCTCGGTTTCCGAGCGAACCAGGGAAATCGGTCTTCGTAAAGCTGTAGGAGCTAAAAAAAGTGCAATTCTCACCCAATTTCTCATCGAGGCTGTCGTTCTCTGCTGCGTAGGTGGACTTGTCGGAATTGGTCTTGGCAAGCTCATAACTCAAATTATCGACGGTGTTGTACAAGCAATATTTAAGGTCCCTGTATTTGACATGGCATATATTCCCGCATGGGCAATAGCACTTTCATTTGCTTTTTGCGGCTGCGTTGGCATCTTTTTCGGGATGTTTCCGGCAATCAAAGCTGCAAGGCTCGATCCCATTGAGGCTCTTAGACATGAATAAACAGAAGTCAGAAGACAGAAGGCAGAAGTCAGAAGAAAAACAGTTATGGACAAGAGGAAAACGAATAATGGATGACTTGATGTTCGTGCTTCGTCAATCAATCCATTGTAAAAGCCCCATGATTATTCAGGCTTCTGTTGTCTGTCTTCTTTTATCTGTTTTCTGTTTGACCGGCTGTCGTAGTGGCGGTGAGGATTTTTATAAGGTTCGGGTAGCTCCCGAAAAATTGCACCAGATAGAGACGCTTGACTTAAAGCGGGCCGAAGAGGAGCAACGCGGCCGTCCGGAAGTAAATGAGCCGGCACCGGCGGAGCTTGAGCTTACCCTGGAACAATGCCGGGCTTTGACTCTGGAAAATAATCTCGATCTGAAGGTCCAGCTTATAAATCCGGCAATTGCCGCCGAGCGTGTCAGTCAGCAGGAGGCACAGTTCGAGGCGGTGTTTTCCGCGAATGTATCCCATGTCAGGACCGACACTCCCGTTGCTTCGACTCTTGATATTAGCGGCTCTAATGTTAATTATACATATACGGACCTTGGTGTACGTGTCCCTTTGCGTACGGGTGGAACCGTTTCGTTCGATGCCACAGACAATCGTACGAAGACGGATTCGGTGTACTCGATTTTCAATCCTTCCTACAATTCCGATTTTTCGGCCTCGATTAGTCAGCCTCTGCTGCGTGATGCCGGCAGAAGGACGAGTACTTATGCCATTCAAATCGCTGAATATGACAGACAGATAACCGATGCCAGGACGAAACTTGAGCTGATCAGGATAATTGCCGCGGTGGACCGTGTTTACTGGCGACTATATGCCGCCAGAAAGGAGCTGGATGTACGCAGGCAGCAATATGAACTGGCAAAAGCTTTGTTCGAGCAGGCTCAACGTTTGGTTTCCGCTGGAGAAATGGCGCAAATCGAGGTTTTTCGCACGGAAGCGGGTGAGGCACAGCGGCTTGAGGCTATAATAGTCTCGGAAAATAATGTGCGGGACAGGGAACGAGAGCTGAAACAAACGCTGAATAAATCAGGACTGGGAATGGAAACATCATCGGTTATCATACCGGCGACCGAGCCGGACCCGGTTCGGTATGAGTTTGATAGACAGCAATTGGTGGAATTGGCTATCGAACAACGTATGGAAATGCTCGAATTAGAGTTGCAAATTGCTCAGGATGTCAGTACTTTAGATTATATGCAAAACCAGACGCTGCCTTTGGTGACGATGGATTACACATATAATGTAAACGGGCTGGGTTCTACGAGAGATAATGCGTATGACCTGCTTTTAGACAAGAGATTCGAAGATCATCGCCTTGGCCTGCAGTTACAGGTGCCTTTGGGAAATGAATCGGCGAAAAGTCGTTTGCGTCAGGCGTTTTACCAGCGCAGACAGCGGCTGGCCAGTCGTGACAGTCGCAAAGCGATGATAGAATATGAAGTGCTAAATGCCATCGACCAGCTCGAAGCCAACTGGCAGCGAATTTTGGCCGGCAGGCAAAGTACGATACTGGAGAGCCGGCTTTTAGAGGCCGAGAGGCGTCAGTTCGAGCTCGGTTTGGTGACATCGACCGATGTGCTGCAGGTACAAACAAGTTTTGCTGATGCCCAAAGTTCAGAAATCCTGGCGCTGTCTGAATATCAGATAGCACTCGTTGACCTGGCCTTTGCGACCGGGACGCTGCTTGGTGCGGCCAAAATCCAATGGGAGCCTGTTGTATCGCAGGAATAATACGAACCGGTATGGGAAAGGAGACATCATGTCGGAGCAAGATATTGAAGGAGATAAAAGTCCCGTATTTAAGAAAGGTTTTTTTGCCCGGCATTGGAAAAAAATCATTTTAATTTCAACCCTGCTGATAATTATTGCCGGTATGATATGGGCCGTTGTGTATTTGGTTCGAAACAGGGCGGAAATTGACTGGTTTTCCAATCAAATAATAGCCTTGTATATCGCCGTCGGTTTTGTTGTCGCCCTTGTCATAGCATGGTTCATTCTCAGGAAAACGTTCAGAACCAGGTTGAGAATGGAAAAGGTAGTCAGGGAGGATCCTGACATTAACGACTGGCTGATTATTTACAACTGGACTCCGAAAGCGCTTTACGTCCCTACGATAGTTGTATCGTTTTTTGCCGGGGTGCTGTTGTGTATTAAAGGTGTGCCGCCGGCCGCCATCGGGGGTGTCTGGTTCGCGGTTTTCTTCCTTAACTTTCTTATCGAGGAATATAATATCAGTATCAAGATATTACTCATTACCATTATAAGTCTTGGATTTTTCCTTTTATGGCTTCATTTGCTCGGACAGGTGATGAATTTCCTTAAGCTCTTCAAAAATATTGCCATATCCATGAATGCCACGGTTTACCTGCTTGTGGGTGTGATAGGTCTGGCGACAGTTTTCATTTCCTGGTTCAGGGGGCTGTTTTATTATATTACCATAACACCCAACTATATGAACATTCAGGACGGCCCGACCGAGTCGGGTGAGCAAATCGGCAGGGAGGATTATAATTCCCGGATCGATACGAGTGACTTCCTCGAGCGTCTGATGGGATTCGGCAGAATCATAATAACCTTTAAGGACAGGAAAAGAGAGCCTATCATAGTGCTTGTCTGGAGGATTAAGACCAAGGCACAGCAACTGGAAAATGTCCGGGCGAAGTTCGCGATCGACCATCTCCAGAATGTTCAGCTTCCGCAGCCTTAATATCCGCCGTTTTCGTTATTATCGTTGGGTTATTCTTCCGGGCATGACAGTATATAGTTGAGGCAATCGCTTAACTTAGCCGTCGCGACTGCCACCGTGCTGTCGGCCGCCCCGTAATAAAGATAAAGCTGGTCGGTTTCTCTGTGCACGACCGCACCGTTAGGGAAAACAACATCGCCGACATCGCCTATACGTTCGTAGGATGCCCTCGGCCCCAGGACCCATTCGGGGCTTCGTCTCATGACTTTCCATGGCGCATTCAAATCCAAAAGCGCCAGCCCGACTCGATATATTGCTCCGGCCGTTGTATTGCGGACGCCGTGGTAGAACAACAGCCAGCCCTGTTCGGTTTCTATAGGCTGACAGGCAAGCCCGACTCTGTGGCAGTCCCAGTATGCGTGTCTTGTCATTATCAACGGCATGTGGTCACCCCAGTGCTTCAAATCGGGTGAGAAACTGATCCACATGTGAGCTTCTCCCCGGACAATCGGGCGGTGGATAAGAGCGAATCTGCCGTTGAAACGGCGAGGAAACAGGCAGGCATCTTTGTCTTCCGGGGGTAGTAGAGTCCCCAGGCGTGCGAATGTCCTGAAATTTTTTGTTATTGCCAGCGAAACGACGGGGCCACCCTCGCTGAAAGAAACATAAGTCACGGCAAACTGCTTTTGCTCTTCGAGCCAGACAATCCGGGGGTCTTCCAGTCCCCATCTCTCTTCCCGGGAGCTTTGGTCGGCCATAAGAGTTGGCTCGGGATCTATTTCCCAGTCTGTGAGTCCGTCGGCGCTATGCGCGACGGTCAGGTGTGAAAAACCACGCATATCTTCGACCCTCACCAGCAGGAGGGTCTCGGTATTGAGTTTGGCCGCCGCGGGATTAAAGACCGCGTTTGTCGGATAAGGCCAGTTTGCCGGCGTCATGATGGGATTACCCTGGAATCTTTTAAAAAGTGCGTTTGCTTTTTGTTCGCGTGAAGACTCGTACATAGATTTCTATCCCCAAAAACCCCACGGAATATTCAGATATAAACAGCTAATAACAAGTGATATAATTAAAACTAAGTTGAAATAAAAGTCCAGCTATAATTCATAAACTTTGTTTTATATCGTCGGATTTTATGCCTGAACCAATTGTGTTTCGCACAGGCTCTGGTACAGCCGGCAGGTTCGTATCAGCTTGTCATGCTGGCCCTGGGCGACAATTTGACCGTTGTCCATGACCACAATAACGTCCGCGGTGATAACAGTGCTGAACCTGTGGGCGATAATAATGCTGGTTCTTTCCTGCATAATTTCCTCGATGGCTTTGTGGATTTTGGCTTCGCTTTCAGCATCGACCTGGCTGGTGGCCTCGTCGAAAATCAAAATTGCGGGATTTTTCAGTATCGCTCTGGCGATAATAATTCTTTGCATTTGCCCGCCGCTCAAACCGGTACTTTCTTCGCCGATAATAGTATCGTAGCCTTTGGGCAGGGGGGCGATAAATTCGTGGGCGAATGAACGCTTGGCGGCGTTGATGATTTCTTCCCGGGAGGCATTGGGTTTGCCGTAGGCGATATTTGAAGCGATCGTGTCGTTGAATGTAACAACATTCTGCGTAACCATCCCGATTTGTCTGCGTAAGCTGGTCAGTGTTACGTCACGGATGTCATTCCCGTCAATAAAGACCTGGCCGGAACCGGGGTCATAAAATCTCGGCAGCAGATTCGCCAAAGTGGTTTTACCCGAGCCGTTCGGTCCGACCAGTGCGATATTATGTCCCGCCTCTATCGTGAGGTTTACCCGGTTAAGAGCGGGCCTGTGCGAGCCCGGATATGTAAATACGATGTTCATGAATTCGATTTTTCTTTTCAGCGGCTGCAGCTCGACAGCGCCGGGCTTTTCGTATTCGACGGGTGAATCAATTACGGCAAAAACCCTTTCGGCGGCGGCGTTGGCTTCCTGTATTTTGTTCCAGACATCGCTGGTTTTACGAGCCGACTCGGCGGCGACACCAAGCAAAATCAGCAGGGTGAAAAAGTCCGCGGGATTACTGATTTTCCCCGTATTAATCCAGTATGCTCCGGCTAATATGGCAGCCGAACCTGCCAGCATTCCGAATACCTCCATAATCGGCATGGTGGCGGCATCGACCTTGGACATTTTCAGCGATTGTTTAAGAAATCTCTGGTTGATTGTCTTAAATCTTGAGTTCTCATAATCGCGACGATTATAAACCTTGACAACTCTTAAGCCGGCCATTGATTCCTGCAGTTTGCCAAGCATTTGTGAGCCGGCCATGAGAGATTTTCTGGTGGCTTTTTTCATTTTCTTGCCGAAGATAATCACTATCGACATCACAAAAGGAGCGCCGATTAAGAAAATTAAAGTCAGTTGCCAGTCTATAAACATTGCACAGCCGATCATGAAAAGGGCATTAAGCGGCTCTCTAAGCGCTTTACCGAGCATAATTTTAATTGCCCTGCCCATCACGTCACTGTCGCGAACGATTCTGCTGATGGTGTCACTCGGGCGTTCACTGGCGAAGTAGCCGACCGGCATCTGCATGGCGTGGGCGAAAGTATCCTCCCTCAGGTGGTTAATGGACTTCTGCACGATTTTCTGTGAGATATATTCCTGGAAGAATTTAGCTACGCACCTGATTAGTGTTATTATGCATATTATGATTATAAATAAAGAAACCGCCTTGAATTTATCATCAGTATTTCGTGGAATCAGGTTGATTATATTTTCTATCGGGTCCACATAAAACGGTTTCTCGCCCGAGTTCATAGTTAATGTAGCTATCTCGAAATTATTTTCAGCATCGCGAAACCGTATCGTAAAGTCGGTATTCGAACCTGCAGCGGCGAGTGTTTCAAGCAGTCTTCCGGATGATATATCGTTGGCGTCGTTACCCGCATCTGCACGCAGGTTGTTGATATCGATTATGGTATCCATGGCCTGCAGGCCGGCGTTCTCTGAAAGGCTGGCTTTACTGATGCCTGATATAGTAAGATTGTTGGACGACCGGTTAATATTATCCGACACATTGAAAGAAATTCCGTAACGCCAGGAGCAGATATACCTCTCCACCCAGCCGTGAATACCTTCATTGCCCATCATAATTCTTAACAGCGGGCCGATAGAAAGAAAACTCAGGGATAAAGAGCCGGCAATGATTATCGCACTGACTATCACTACGATAATATCCGGCCATTGAGGCCATACGTATTTAAATATTCGTCTCAGGGCTTTCATTATGTTCCTTATTTGTCAGGATATAGATGATAGGATTTGAAATTTCCTATCTGCTATTGCCTGTCTCCAGTATTTATTCGCAGCACAGTAACAAACTTCAAGTCGTCGGTCAAGTCTAATCCGCTTCGACGGCAGGATTGGGGACTATTGACCCTTGCGACGATTTTTGCTATCCTGCAGAACTTTTAAGGATGCTTATCATGGAAATAAATTGTCTTATTCTTGGTTTGTATGAGACCAACTGCTATATATTACGGCGTGATAATAAGGCAGGGGACTGCATTATTGTCGATACGGGGCTTGATTGCGAGCCATTGATTGATTTTCTCCGGCAGGGGAAATTAAATCCGACCGCATTAGTCCTGACTCACGGTCATATTGATCATATCGCGGGAGTTAATGCCCTGCGTGAGAATTTCCCGAATATAAAAGTTTACATTCATGAATTCGACTCCGGCATGCTCGAAGAGCCTCTCTCCAATCTGTCTGCGATGGCCGGAGCGGCATTTATTACCGAGCCGGCGGATTTTACTTTGCAGGATGGTGACGTTGTCGAACAGGCCGGCATAAAGCTGCAGGTTCTTCATACTCCAGGTCATACTCCCGGCGGTATCAGTTTATATTCGGCAGAGTATGGCATTGTTTTTTCAGGAGATGCGCTTTTTGCCGATTCGGTCGGGAGGACGGATTTCCCCGGCGGCAGCATGACGCAGTTGGTGGCCGGTATAAAAGACAAATTACTCACCTTGCCCGATGAAACGAAAGTCTATCCCGGTCACGGCCCCGAAACGACCATAGCCCGCGAAAGGGCATACAATCAATACCTGCGATAATTATTTGTAGCTTGTTGAGCGGGACTTGACCCACCTTGATCTAATTCCCACCATAGTCTTGGATAATCCTGGCCTTCATCAATCCACCAGATATCTTCAGTACCGTTTACCGTCTCACCGGTAAAATCCCATCCGGCATCTGTATATGTACTCTCAGTCTGCATCTGGGTCGTATTTAAACCAATGACACCTTCCGGATCTGGCTCACGTTCTGCAACTCCGTCAATCAAACCTGAAATATCTGTATCCCAAAAGCAGGATATTATTTCTGAGCTACGATAATAATCACCCAAAAAGCCTGCGGTGTTCTCTTGGCCAGTAATTATGTTGCTTGTGTAACAATTCGCAATAAATCTATTACTGCCTCCTCCTACCAATCCCGCCACATATTCCTTACCATCGACACGGCCAACTGTGTAACAGTTCATAATCCTCCCGCTATTATAACCAACCAGCCCTCCAACTCTGTTGTCTCCGGTAACAATGCTATTAGAAAAACTTCTGCTAATATTCTTATTATATCCGTTTTGACCAATAAGACCG
>CAYVXS010000037.1:0-12752 GCA_964454885.1 uncultured Pirellulales bacterium | reverse complement strand
CTGCAATAAGGACGGCAAGGGTCAAATCGAGGCCGCCAAATGTATGGGCTGCGGTCTTTGCGCTTCCGAATGTCCGGCAAGGGCCATCCAGTTAAATCACTTTGAGACGGACCAGTTCTCGGTCATGATAAAGACCCTGTTCGCCGGGCAAAACAATAAGCAAATTTCAAAAGCACCTGTTAAGGCGGGAAAATAGCTGTGTACAACCATTGTAAAACGGGTGGAAAGTAAAATATGAAGACAACTGATTTCGAACCTAAGATACTGGCATTTTGCTGTCACTATTGCGCGTACTCATCGGCTGATTTGGCGGGTTCTATGAGAATACAATACCCGCCTAATGTGCGTATTATACGCACACCTTGTACCGGCAGGCTTGAGACCGAGTATTTTCTCAAGGCCATTGAAAACGGCGCCGATGGTGTTCTGGTCGCCGGCTGTCTCGAAGGCGGATGTCACTTCATCGAAGGCAACCTCTGGGCCAAACGTCGTGTCAATTATATAAGAGAAATGCTCTCTGAAATCGGCTTCGAAAAGGAACGCCTTCGAATGGTGAACGTTTCGGCGGCGATGGGACGCCCTTTGGCCGATATAATCATCGATATGGTCGAGACCGTCCGCAAATTAGGTCCGAATCCGCTCCGACAAAACAATACCCCGAAAGAACTGGAGACTACTTTATGATAGTTGCTGAAAGAAAAACCATACCCGAACTTATGGAAGTAGCAAAACGGCACAAGAGCATTCTCGTGCTCGGATGCGGTACGTGTGTCACCGTATGCCTCGCCGGCGGACAGCGCGAAGTAAGCATTATAGCTTCGGCCTTACGAATGGCATCGAGACTTGCCGGTCATTCGTTACAGGTCGAGGAGCTGACGATAGAGCGCCAATGCGACAATATATTCATCGAGCAGGCTGCCGAAGCTATCGAAAGAAACGAAGCCGTCCTTTCTCTCGGCTGCGGCGCCGGAGTTCAGGCTATAGCGGAACGATACAGTGACAAGCCGGTCTATGCGGGACTCGATACCGAATTTATCGGCATCCTCGAGGAAAGGGGCATCTGGACGGAAAAATGTTCTGCCTGCGGCGCGTGTGTATTAAGTGAATACGGCGGCATTTGCCCGCTTACCCGATGCGCCAAGAGACTGCTGAACGGACCGTGCGGCGGCTCGAGAGAAGACCGCTGCGAGGTACACCCCGACCGGCAGTGTGCATGGCAGCTAATATACAATCGCCTTAAAGATATCGGACAATTAGACAGGCTGAAAAAAATCGCCCCCGTCAAGAACTGGAACGCAAGTCTCGACGGCGGGTACCGTGTAATCATACGCGAAGACCACAGGATTTAATCGGAAGCTGTAAAGTATGAAGTGCTTATACCATGGAGCCTGCCTGTATATAAGTTAAACTCTCAACCTGAATAGTGCTTTATGAACGGGAAAACAGGATTTATCGAGCACCGTCGTGAGGATGTAAAATATCGGCCGACCGAAGAGCGAATAAAAGATTATTTTGAGATCGAGCTTCCACTTTCAGAAGAAATTCTTATTCGTCAGGCAAGCCGCTGTATGGACTGCGGTATTCCTTTTTGTCATGGACTCGGGTGTCCTTTAAATAATATTATTCCAGAATTCAACGAGTTTTTGTATAAGTCTCAATGGCGTAAAGCCTGCGAAATTCTTCACACCACCAATAATTTCCCCGAGATTACTGGGCGGATCTGTCCGGCACCCTGTGAGTCAGCCTGTACCTTGAGTATAAACGACGAGGCTGTTCTGATAAGGCACATCGAATGTCAGATTGCCGAACGAGGTTTTAACGAGGGCTGGATCAAACCGATGCCGGCTAAAGAAAAGACCGGAAAACGCGTCGTGATAATCGGTTCCGGTCCGGCCGGTCTGGCCGCCGCACAACAGCTTACCCGGGTGGGGCATCATGTAATCGTCTTTGAAAAACATGAAGACATCGGCGGAATGCTCCGATACGGTATCCCGAATTTCAAACTCGATAAAAACATCCTCGACAGGAGAATCCGGCAACTGCAGGAAGAAGGAGTAAAATTCATAACGGGTATCATAGTAGGAAAAGATATATCATTCCGCTACCTTAAAAAGATGTGCGACGCCATCTGTGTGACTATCGGAGCCGAAGTACCGAGAGACCTTCCCGTAGCAGGACGTCACTACGATAATGTAATCTTTGCCTACGATTACTTAAAGCAACAAAACAGAATTTGTGCAGGCCAGGAAATAGCTCCTGAAAAGGTCATTTCCGCCAGGGACAAAACGGTGGCAGTCATAGGAGGAGGTGACACCGGCAGCGATTGTGTCGGAACAGCCCGACGCCAGGGTGCAAAACAGATTTTCCAGTTAGAGATACTGCCGAAAGCGTCTGAAGGAGTAAAGTTCAACAACTCCTGGCCGAACCGCCCGAATATCTTGCGAAATTCCACTTCACACCGGGAAGGATGCATTCGGCGGTGGGGTGTAAAAACAAAGGAAATTTCCGGCGTCGGGACCAGAGTAGATAAGCTACAGTGCGTGGAAGTCGAGTGGACAGAAGGACCCAAAGGCGACAGGATGCAGGAAATACCGGGTACGGAATTCAGTATCAAAGTCGATATTGTTCTATTGGCAATGGGTTTCCTGCACGCTTCTCACGATGGTGTGGTTAATAAATTTTTTCTGGACCTTGACCAGAGGGGAAACGTAAAGATTGATGAAAGGTATATGACAAACCAACCGGGAGTTTTTGCCGCGGGTGATGCTGTCACTGGGGCATCTCTTGTAGCTTATGCGATCGATTCAGGTCGAAAAGCCGCCGAACAAATTAATGACTATCTGAAAAAAAGATAAGTGTCTATTCATTCCCGTTATTATCCTGCCGAGCCGGTGCATCTTAATAAAAAAATGTTCAGGCCTGTTTTTAAACCGTATTAACAGTTCTGCCGACATGGCGTTTCCTGCTCAGCGTTTTTCTGCCGTCTTTGGTCTGCATCCGCTTGCGAAAGCCGCTTTTGCGGTGCCGCTTAATCCTGCTCCATCGATGATTTTCCATCGAATCTCTCCTTCAAAACTTCCGCCGGGCAGCTCATAAACAGCCCGGCAAAGATAATATCTAATTTTGTTAAGCTTCAAAAACAGAAGAAGAATTCTACCAATCCGCTGGATTTTGTCATTAAAAATTCCCTCCAAAACTTGAAATTTATAGAAATGATTTCCGCCCCGTACATGGGCAAAAGGCATATTTGGAATGGACATTACCCAAGCTTGAAACAAGTTAAACTTCGGCCGGCTCAAAAACTCCAACCGATACCGGCGCTGACCGTGGTCGTATTATCGCAGTAACCCATGCCTGCCATGAGAGATATGTCCTTCTTTTTACCCACAAGGGCCTTGGTTCCGAAGGCTATCGCGCTTTGGCTTTCGAAATTGCCATAGCCCAGGCCGAACGAGACATTTTTTCCCGGAATCGGTGTAGGAATAGCAGCCAGAGCCGCGGCCGATGCTATACCCGAATAAGCCTTATCAATCCTGTTCTCAAGCCGTTTGCTTTCACTCCATAACTGGCCCATATTAACCGCATCATAGGTGCTGGTTCCATTGGCAACGCCGGTTACCTTGACAGGGTTACCCGTATCCTCGTCGGCGAATGCGGCACCATTATCATCCAAAGTTAAGGTTGTGGTACTGGTCCCACCGGAAACAATCGTGCTGGTCTGGGTGACCCGTATGCCGTGCGAGACGCCCGAATCGGTGTTTACAAGCAAACTGGTGGAGGTAGGTTCCATTAGAAGTTGGGCGCGGGCATTCGTATCCAGTGCATCGTTATCCGCCTGCAGCACTACCGTATTTTCCACACCGGTGATAGTCATTCCATTATTCGCAACATTAACCGTCGCGCTTGCCGTCGGATTAAGACTATAAATACTTCCGTTCACGCCAAGATCGCCGTCAACGAGCATACCTCCGGTGACTTCTGTGCCGTAATCGAACGAATTGACCCCGACAGTGCCCGTCTGAGTATCGCCCACGTTAAGAGTGTTACTGTTCGTAGTGCCGGAAACCGTGATACTGTTGTTCGCTCCGTCACCAGAATATATCACTGCTCCGCCGTTGACCTGAGTATTCGAGTTTGTCACGGAAAGAACGTGACTGCTGTCGGGGCTTGTGATTGTAGTGGCGCCGTTTATTGCGGTTGTGCCGGTAACCGTTGTCTGCGTGCTGTTGACGGCGATGCTGTTGGTGTTGGTAGAGTTGGCCAATCTGGCGCTGGTGGCATCGACAACAAGCTCGTTTCCTGTGCCGTTGCCGCTGTAAATAGTCGCCGTACCATTGACGGTCGTGGTCGTACCCGTTACGTTTAACGTGTGTCCCGCCGCACCCGTAATCGTGGTCCCGCTGTTACTGACCGCTACGCTTTGAGTGCCGTCCGTGCTAACAAAACGCGAGCTTGTGCCGTCAACAATCATTCTGTTTCCAGCGCCGTCGCCGCTGTAAACGGTCGAGCCGTTGTTTACGGTTTCGCCGCCGTTGGCGGTAAGAGCACCAGTTAGTGTTGTTGCGCCGGTAACTCCGAGAGTTCCACCTACGTTAGCGGTTCCGGTCGTATTCAGGGATGTGCCGCTGATTGCACCTGTGCTGCCGTTTAGGACAATAGTATTGTCGGAGCCATCGGTGACATTAACGGTTCCTGCCGTTCCGCCTGTGTCACCCGAATTGACTGTCGTTGCGTTGGCCGTCGCGACGTTGACGGTCGTTGCGCCTAAAGTGCTTACTCCGCTGATATTATTTTCACCGCTGGTCACATCACTGATGTGAATGCTGTCTGCTGTTATACCACCGCTCAAGGTGGCAAGACCGTTGGCGTTCAGGGTAGTTACCCCTGAGACCGCACCCGCGTTGGTGATACCGCCGCTGTTGTTGTCAAGGCCGTTGCTGATACTTGCTCCGTTGGTCACAACCATGTCACCCGTAACAGTGGTCGTGTCGTCACTGCTGTCACCTAAATTGGTATCACCCGTAGAGCTGAAAGTAGTAACTCCTGACACCGCGCCTGCGTTTGTAATACCGCCGTTATTATTATTAAGGCCGTTGCTGATACTTGCCCCGTTGGTCACAACCATATCGCCCGTAACAGTGGTCGTGTCGTCACTGCCGTCACCTAAATTGGTATCACCCGTAGAGCTGAAAGTAGTAACTCCTGACACCGCGCCTGCGTTTGTAATACCGCCGTTATTATTATTAAGGCCGTTGCTGATACTTGCCCCGTTGGTCACAACCATGTCACCGGTAACAGTAGTCGTGTCGTCGCTGCTGTCGCCAAGATTTGTGTCTCCTGTAGAGTCGAACGTAGTCACGCCGGATATCGCACCGGCGTTGGTAATGCCGTCGCCGCCGTTATCGATACCGTTCAGGGTGGATAGCCCCGTCACGTTCAAAGTTCCACCGAGCGTGGTTGCACCGGTGACGTCAAGAGTGCCACCGACGGTGGCGGCATCGGTCGTATTCAGGGACGTGCCGCTGATGGTACCCGTGCTACCGTCCAAAACGATAGTATTTGCCGACCCATCGGTGACATTGACTGCCCCGGAATTTCCACCGGTGTCACCAGAATTGACGGTTGTCGCGTTGGCCGTAGTGGCATTGACGGTTGTTGCGTTGGCTGTCGTGGTGTTTACTGTCGTTGCACCCAAAGTGCCGACCCCACTGATATTATTTTCACCGCTGGTTGCGTCGCTAATATGAACACTGTCGGCTGTTATACCGCCGTTTAAAGTGGCAAGATCGCCGGCATTCAGAGTAGTTACGCCCGAGACCGCACCTGCGTTGGTTATACCGCCGTTGTTGTTGTCAAGGCCGTTACTGATACTTGCTCCGTTGGTTACAACCATATCGCCGGTAACAGTAGTCGTGTCGTCACTGCTGTTGCCTAAATTGGTATCACCTGTAGAGTTGAAAGTCGTAACACCCGAGACCGCACCGGCATTCGTAATTCCGCCACTATTGTTATTAAGGCCGTTGCTTATACTCGCTCCATTAGTAATAACGGCATTTCCAGTAATAGTAGTCGTGTCGTCGCTGCTGTCGCCAAGATCAGTGTCTCCTGTAGAGTCGAACGAAGTCACGCCGGATATCGCACCGGCGTTCGTGATTCCGTCGCCGCCGTTATCGATGCCGTTCAGGGTGGATAGTCCCGTTACGCTCAAAGTGCTGCCGAGCGTGGTCGCGCCGCTTACTCCGAGCGTCCCGCCGGTCGATAGATTTCCGCCTGTGATAGTACCGGTAGCGTCAATAGTCGTAGCACCTGAAATAGCGCCTGCATCGGTGATTCCGCCGCTGTTATTATCGATACCGCCGCTTACAGATGCACCACCTGAGAGAGTGGCCAGGCCGGAGACACCTAAGGTGCTGCTCAGCGATGTCGGACCGTTAACGGTAATCCCGTCACCGGCCACGGTAAGATTATTTTCCCCTCCTACTATCTGAACGTACGTGGATGGTGAACTTGTCGAGGCATCACCGTCGTCGACAATCAGGATACCCGCCGTACTGTCGGAAATAGCAGAGTCGGTATTTTGTGCCGTACCCTGGTCGTCCGCTCGAAGAACTATGTAAGGGCCGCCCGAATCAGTGATTATAGCTATGTCGCCTGTTTCGTTCTCGTCATCGTCTTTGGCGTACATAGTGTCCGAGGTCGCCATAACCACCGCCGGTTTTACCGCGACAACCATTATCATAAAAAATATGATACATGAGATACGAAGAACATTTATTCTCATATTATTTATCCTTTTTATAGCATCAGTAACTCACTGAATAACTTCTTTTTTAATCACAACAGTCCCGCTGCCGGCGGGCATTAGGAAAACTTTTACCATTCCGCCGTCGAGCAAAACGATATTCTTCTTAAGCACATTGACGCGCTTTAAGTTTTTAAAGACCGTTTTTTCCAGCTCGTCACAGCCGATATTCACATATTCGACCGTGTCATATACGGCATCCTGATTCGGGAAGAAACTTGCGCTGGCATAGAGTGTCGAATCATCCGGCCTTAACAGCTCGAACGACGTAGAGAAGATATGCTTATCCGGCTGTTCTTTAGGAGAAAAAATATAAACCCCGCTTTTGACGTTTGTGGTAAGAAAAGAGGCAACCTGATTAATACGGCTGACACAGGAAAGAATCCCCATCTTAACCGCCGCCTCCGTCACAGCATTTACCGACGGATTGGTCGCCAATACAGTTTTACTCCGAGCAGCAGGCGATTTGGAAGACACATCGGGACGGTTAGGTTCCCGCGATTGACCCGAAGCAGAGGATGTGGAGGAAAGTTTTATTATTTCGACAGGCTTTACCAAAGGAACGATAATTACAAAGATGCCGAAACAAATTATAACGCCCAATACGATAAGCCAAAAACGCCGTCCAAGCGGAATATCATATCCCTTTTTATCCATTTAATTTCTCTCTTTCTCTTTTAAAAATCACCCTAAAATCTTTCCCTCCCCCGTTATCAGTATTGAAAAAGTGGTTTTTGAAAGGATTGTAGTTTATAAGATGCCCCCCACCCCCAAATCCGTTGATCAAAACGCAACGAATCACGACAATACCCACATAGCCTGAAATACAACTCTTTACATTGAGTTGTCTGTTAAATTAATCCGCACTATATGGACAGACCTACATATAACACCAAACTGTATCGGCTTAGGATATAAATATTCTTTAACCCAAACGAATCAGCCCGGTCCCATCTCCTTCTGCAGATCGTTATGATATTGATACACAAAAATCCCCTTTTTTTATAGTAATATCGGGCCTTTTCAGGTGTTCGGAAGGAATACCAAAGGAAATTAACGGATTTTTAGGGTGGTAAGAGCAAACGCAACGATAGCGGCACCAAGCAGTCGAAAATCAAGTAACAGATTGTCACCGCTACTATGAATCAGACTTAGGGGCATAAAGGATAAGCACCGGGGAAAGGAGATTCCTGTTTCTCCCATCCGAGAAGTTTGCTGATTTCGTTCGGAATAGGCGATGCGTTTTTAGAGCCTGGAAAAGCCCCTAATAATTCATAATTATTGAGTAATGCACATTTGAATAATGGGCCGTCATAATTATTAAAAAACAGACTATTAGCCGAAAACTCCGGCTGCAATTTATTCAACTCTGCCGGCGATTGTAAGCTCACACTATGATTTCCTTCGGCGACCGGGCCCCATTCAATCAATGGTTGCGAATCGGAGCTTCCTGTTCTTACATACACGTTGTAATCAAGCTTTGTAAACTGTGGTTGCTTAAGCCGATCATACATATTTCCAGGCTGCCGACACTGCAAAAGCGGCCTGCGGAATTGTGAATCCGCTATCAGCAGATTATTGACGAAAACATGTCCGTCTCGTTCTTCGATATCCGGGCCCGTACTTGCATGCCAGCCGAAAACGCCCCCAGCGCTTCTGGAATCGCGCCCGATCGATACTTCACTGTTTACTAATGTGTTCTGATAAGCCCGCACGTCACAACTGTTAAGCACTCTAATGCCGGTAGGACAATTAACAAAAACATTCCCGGCACAAATAGATCCCTTTGAGATTTCAACGAAGAAGCCGATCTGGCAGTCCTGGCACCAGTTGTTGATGAAGACACCGTCCTGGTTTCCAACATCATACCATATGCCGTTCGAGTTCGGGTTGTCGAGCACCAGGTTGTCGCGGCAGGTGACGCGGTGAGATTGGTTAAAGATTTTGACCGCGGACGGGTAATAGCCTGAGATATCCTCAATGTTATTGCGGCCGAAGATGTTCCGCTCAAGCAGCACGTCAGACGAACCGATCACATATACACCCTCGGTGCTCGTGTTGCTGAACAGGCAGTGGCGAATCGTGAGACCATCGCCGCGGAAATAGCCGGCCACGCGCGAGCAGAATGTGATCGTCACGTTTTCGAGTGTCGTTCCCGTAACCTCCTTGCCGTAGGTAGCGGGGTCGGCAAGGCCGATTGGCTCATCGGTCGGCTCATCGTTCGGGCCGAAGCTCCGCTTGCCCTCGATCTCAATGGCCCGCCATGCGTACTGGGTGAATGTGATCCCGCGGATGATCGGCCCCTTGTGGTCGTTTGTCTTGTCGTGAACGGGTTTGCTCGTGCGCACAATGGCACCGTCGAAAGCGGTAATCTCTACGAGCCGGTTCGTTGGATCGACCCCGATATAGACCTGGCCCTTATCGTAGTCGATGAAATATGAGTTTGGGTCGAGCTCGTCCTGCCCGCCTGCGGACCACAGCAACTTACCATCGACAAAGACCATGTCGTTATTGAAGCGGTGCAGCGGCGTGCGCCTGCGGCTGCGCCACCAACTGAGAGGCCTCGCCGGGAAGAGCGTCTCCCACGACGTACGCCATACGTTATTGCCGATGGCCTCCCACTCGGTTGCCACGCGGGTACCCTTGAGTATCGGATGTTCGTCCTTATATGGCTGCATTGTGATACCCTGGTTCAAAATCAGACCCCCTGTTCGATAGGTGCCGCCGCGCAAAATTATCGCATCACCGGTTTTAACTCTCTCTACCGCCGCTGGAAGTGTTGTCGGTTTATCAAGCGATGTTCCTGATTCTTCGGCCTTTCCATCCTGAGCTACGTAGAAAATCTGACCTTCAATCTTTGGTAAATCATAATTTTTCCAAATCGGGCCATAAGGACCGCCCGAGGGCTGGGCCTGTACGGGTAAAGACCCCATGATAAGGGCAACAAGGATAAAACCAACCGGGGAGGACGCAAGACGTTGTGATGGAAGAAAACTCATTTCGGTCCCTTTCGAATCCAATGGATAGAATTACATGTTTTCAGTAAAAACGAGACAAATTTACCTTTAATAAAACGCCGTTTCAGCTCCTGATAATGTGATTCTAACTTTATATTTTTTATTCTCAAGAATTTTCTTTATTTCGATCCGGCCCATTTCTTAAATATCGATCCATAATACACATAGTAAACACATTCAAATGTATTTCAACAAAGAGACCACTTGGAAATTCTCATAAAAAGATATATGTGCCTCTAAAACAGGATGCATCAATCTTTACGCACTGAACTAAAACAGAAAAAATCCAACTTTTTTCTCGTGTTTTTGATTTTGAAAATGAGATTTTTAAAAAATCTTCAAATATTTTTATATTTTTTATTGACTACTATTACAAATGTCATATATATTTGTTATGACAAATGTAATAGGAGAATTGATATGACCAGACGCAAAAAACCCGCAATAAGTCCCGCCGAGACCGAAGTCCTCAGGCTGGTCTGGGACTCCAAAGAAGCCACGGTTCAACAGGTGTACGACAAATTACCGGTCAATCGAAAGGTGACATACGTTACAGTCGCCACCCTTCTGCGCAGACTCGAAGAAAAAGGATATCTTAAACACCGGATTCGCGGCAAAGCCTTTGTCTATATATCTACTGCGAAAAAGGAAGAGGTTATCAAAAGGACTATCGGCGAACTCGTACAAAGGTTATTCGGAGGCAATCCCGTACCTCTTATGCAGCATCTAGCCCTGCACAACGAGATAAGTGACGAGGACATTGAAAAGTTGAGAGAATTGGCGAAGAAAAAATAAAATTACAAAATTCCTTTGGGAGAGATCTCTATGGAAACATTTGCAAATCAAGCGATCGACTACTTACTTACCCAAAGCTGGCAGATAGCACTTCTTGCAATAATTGTCGGTCTGATAACATTTGCCCTGAGGAACAGAAGTGCTCACATAAGATATCTATTATGGCTGATTGTTTTGGCAAAGTGTCTCGTGCCGCCCATATATTCCGTATCGGTAGCGGTTCTGCCTGAAAGAGCATCTGTCGAAAATTCAACACATATGGAAACACCGTTGATGCCGATAGAAAATACGGTCGCAACCGAAACACCCAAATCCGTGACAACCGAAAAAATATCCCAACCACATCGGCGACAATTTGAATTACCTAACATGAAACAGACAATCGTCCTTTCATGGTTGACCGGGATGGCCCTGTTTCTTATGTGGGTCGGCGGTAGAGCAGTTCGCTATACATTATGGCTGCGCAATCGGCGATTGTCACTTCCGCCAACCATTGACCGACAGTTCCATGAATTATTCGCAGGTTTCAAGTTCAGAAAATCACCAAAAATATGGCTGGCAAGTGACATCGCCCAGCCGTTCGTATGGGGTTTGTTTCGCGGCAGCGTTTACCTGCCGGCTGATTTTACCGGTCTGGATAAGCCGCAACACCATCGAACGGTACTGGTCCATGAGCTCAGTCACATTGCCCGCTTCGACGCCGCAGCCAACGTACTTCAGATACTGGCCCAGGCGATATTCTGGTTCCATCCGTTTGTCTGGTGGGTAAATAAAAAAATACGCCAGGAACGAGAGAAATGCTGCGATGAAATGTCTGTTGCTCATCTTTCTACACCACCGGAAAATTATACCGATGCGATTGTCGAGGCATTAGCGGCGGAACGCCGATCCACCCATCCTGTCCCCTCACTGGCAATAGTAGGTTCCGTCAGGGATATTGAGGAAAGGATAAAGACCATGTTAAGGCCCGGAAAAAAATTCTACAAACGACCAAGCTTCAAGATCGCCGTTGTTTTGATACTGTTAGCCGTTTTGATTGTACCCATTAGCTGCACGCTTACACACCGGACAAAAATAGAAACGACAACTGATCAAAATCAGAGTCACTATAAGTCGTTATATGAAGCCGCAAAGGCAGCTTCACTACCTGAAGTAAAAAGATTAATTGCGGAAGGTGCCGATGTAAACGATGATACTACAAAACAAGAGACCCCACTTCATGCAGCAGCGGCTAACGGTAACAAGGAAATAATAGAATTACTTATCGCCAACGGAGCCGAAGTCGATGCAAACAAACCGGGATATACGCCATTGACCTGGGCCGTTTGGCAATTGGATTATAATTCCAAAAAAGATATCGTCGAAGTACTTCTTAAACACGGGGCGGATGTTAATTTTAAGCCGTTTAATGACGACCCGGCCATTTTCTATTCTGTTTGGAATGAAGATGTCGAACTGGCGGAGCTTCTTTTGGATCATGGAGCAAGACTCGATGCCAAAAGTGAGAATGGTTGGACAGTGCTACGTCATGCTGCAGCGTACGGCAATCAAGAGCTGGTCGAGTTCTTCGTTAGTAAAGGCGCCGATGCCCCGGAATTTCATCTGGCGGCATTTATGGGTGATTTGAGCCGTGTAAAAAGTTTTATAGAAAAGGGAATGGACGTTGATACGAAAGATAAGTTCGGCTGGACTCCCCTGTTTTGGGCGGCCTCAAACTCTCAGCAAAATATAGTTGAATATCTTATCGACAAAGGCGCTAATATTAACGTCCGCGTTGACGGCAACCGAACACTATTACATCAAGCGGCTCGATCCGGTGATCTGAATCTGGCGAAACTTCTTATTTCCAGAGGACTCGATATTAACGCAAAAGACGGGAGCGGTTTGACTCCGCTGCACCATGCTGCCAGAAATGGACACAAAGATGTAGCAGAATTGCTTATCAGAAACGGCGCAGACGTACATGCAGGGAATAGAAATGGCGCAACGCCTTTACAATTGGCATGTCAAATAGGCTACAAGGAAATAATAGAGTTACTCGTCGATAATGGCGCAGATATCAACAGTAAAAATAATGGAGGTGGGACAGCACTGCATAGGGCCGCCGGATGGTGTCAAAAAAATATAGTAGAAATCCT